>CAZDAB010000260.1:0-5105 GCA_964502855.1 uncultured Desulfobacteraceae bacterium
CGTTAAAAATCAGGTTCAGAAAGCATTGCTGCAATTGGTTGGCATCTCCTTTTGCAAGTAAAGGTTTTGGAGATAGTTTGGCAATCAGTTCAATATTTTGTAGTTTCATCTTGTGTTGCGTCAACATTAAGACTGCATCGAGAACCTCGTTAAGATCTATAATATTGTATTCAATGGTGGATTCGCGGGAAAATGAAAGGAGACCGGAAACAATATTTCCACAACGTTCCAATTCTTTGGACATGAGAGAAAGATATTTTTTAAATTGTTCCAGGTCCTCAGAACTCGGATTACCTTCGGCCAGGATTTCCTGCATTAAATGGCTGAATGTCAATAACCCCTGAATAGGATTGTTAATTTCGTGAGCACAACTGGCCGCGAGTTTGCCCAGAGAGACAATGCGATCTTCTTGAACCAGTTTTTGAAGATTAGATTTTAATTCCTTCACCTTCTTGTCCCATCGGTGTGACAATTCCTCTGTGATATCCCTCCATACCTCAATGATACGAAAAATTTTACCGTTTTGATCTTTTAAAGGATAAGTGACGATATTGCAGTATGTGGGTTGACCTTCCGGGGAAAAATGCTCGTGGAGAACATGTGCGGACATACCGGTTCTCAGAGTTTCCACCATGGGGCATTCCACTTCGGGCTGTGAACTCGAACACGGTGTACTGAACCCATGGGAGATTTCGTAACAGTTTGCTCCAATAACCTCTTCTTTGGATTTATTTACAGCCTTTAAGTATGCTTCATTTGTTTCAACGATCGTAAAATCTGTATTTAAAATCACAATTGCAGCCGTACTTTGCTGAATAAGAAAGTCTGAAAATGTCTTTTCAATAACCAATTGCCGTTCTGCGGATTCAAGGCTCTGATTAACATCGAAGAGTCTTCTCATTAAACCGCCGATGTTGTGTTCCAGTACTCCGACCTCTTTAGGTCTGAAGCGCACGATTTCGAGCCACACTTCTCTGCTGCCGGTCAGATCAATAATGCTATTGAGATTTTTAATCTTGAAAAGGTCCTTAAAATTATGGGTGGTATATAATCCCAGTTTATTGGCCAGAACAAAACCTTCGGCCTTTGGGTTGATATCACAAACCCCCAATATATTAATGTTTAGATAAGGTAAGGGCTCGCTCTGGAGAAGCTCTATGAAGAATTTGCAGGCTTTGCCTCCGCCCACGATGGCCAGATTAATGGCATGTGCCATTCCATTGGATAGAAAAAGCGATTTTTCCATACCATATTTGTTTGTTTGGTTTTTTTCTTTCATGATCGTATGGTTTATTTTATATCGCTCATTTTCTAACCGGTCAAGCCGAAACCAAATTTTCTATTATTTTACCGTTCCAGAATATTGTGAATTCTGTTTATCTTTTGCCTGAAACCCGTAGCAAGTAACACGGATAAGTTGCTTACCTTCACACAACTATCTGAAAATATCAGTTTTTGTGGTGACAAAAATGTGAATACCCGGTTGACTTCCGATGGAGGATATGATTGATTGTTAAAGAGTTTGGCGAAACTTAACCTGGCAATTTACCTGTCCCATCCTGATAATTTTTTAAACCATCCGATACCAGCCCATTGAGTTTTAAAGGTGCTGAGATGGAGCCGTATATGGATAAAGATACACAGAAAGATTGTTTGCTCAAAGCGATCTTCGCTTTTAACAGAAGGTTCATGGTGATTTCGCCGGAATACAAAATCCTGGCCTCAAGCTCACCACTTGATGGCACAATCGACTCTGAAATTATCGGGCAAAACTGCTACAAAGTATTATACGGCCGTTCCTTGCCCTGTAATAATTGTTCGATAAAAGAGGCTAAGAAGAAGAGAAGACCCGCTTTAACGCCCAAGCACGGAAACTCTTTGGATCTGGATGAAATGCCTTGTTATTTTGCATATCCAATCTTTTCAGGAGATAACATTGAAGCCTTTGTCAGCATGGATTTTGATCTCCCCACCAGAGGAGGACTTGAAGAAAAGTTGAACCGCTCCAATGCCTTTTTGCGCAATCTCATTTTCAGCTCTGTGGACTGCGTGATTGCCTCGGATAAAAAAGGCAAGATTCTTATTTTCAATGATCCGGCCAGTCAAGTTTTCGGATACACTGAAGATGAAGCGCTCAATAGTCTTAATGTTCGTAATATTTACCCCGGCAACCAAGCGTTTGAGGTTATGCGAAACCTTAGAAGCGAGGAATGCGGCGGAAAGGGAAAACTTAAATCATATCAGACAGATGTTATAAGTAAAACCGGTGAAATTATCCCCATCAAGCTCAATGCATCCATAATTTATGAAAAGGGCCGGGAAGTGGCAACCATCGGTTTTTTTCACGATCTTCGTGAACAACTTCGAATGAAAGATGAGTTGCAAAAAACCCAGCTTCAGCTCCTGCAGGCGGAAAAGATGTCTTCTTTGGGAAAACTGGCCGCAGGAGTCGCCCACCAATTAAACAACCCTCTGGGGGGAATTACGCTGTTTGCCAAGCTCATCCAGGAAGAATATGACTTGGAAGAAGGGGCCAAACAAGACTTAGACCGCATTCTGAAGGACGCCCAAAGATGCCGTGATACGGTGAAAGAACTGTTGGAGTTTACGCGACAGACCCGCCATTTAATGCGACCCCATAACGTCAACGAAGCGGTTTCCCGGACCCTGTTTTTGCTCGAAAACCAAGCCCTGTTCCAGAATATAGAGATAGAAACAGACCTGGACGCTTCACTCCCTCTTGTTCAGTCTGATATCCAGCAGCTTAATCATTTGTTTATGAACATCATTCTCAATGCCGCTCAGGCCATGGAGGAAAAGGGAAGGCTCACGGTAAAAAGCAGACTGATGACGGATGTCGACCGTGTCTGCATAGAAATATCCGATACAGGTCCTGGAATACCCGAAGAGATTCTTCCCCAAATTTTTGAGCAATTTTTCACCACCAAGGAAGAGGGAAAAGGGACCGGTCTGGGTCTCAGTCTGGCCTACAGTATCGTGAAAAATCACGGCGGCAATATCATGGCAAAAAGCACGCCCGGACAAGGAACGACATTTTTTATTGAGCTTCCCGTTGCAGACAAGAAAAACCAAGGAGAAGAAAGTGGAGATAAAACCTGACGCCACAGTATTGGTTGTGGATGATGAAGCGGATATCCTGGATGCATCCGAACGAATCCTTACCCGAATCGGTTTCCAGGTTCTGAAGGCATCGCGCGGGAATGAGGCGCTGGCTGTCCTGGCAAAGGAGAAAGCCTCTATTGTGCTTCTGGATTTGAAGATGCCGGGCATGGACGGACTGGAGGTTCTCAAACACATTCGTTTGATAGACGAGACCATTCAGGTCATCGTGATCACAGGATATGCCACGGTAGAAACAGCCATTGAAGCCATGAAGCGGGGCGCTTACGATTTTATTTCTAAACCCTTTGAGCCGGATCAATTACGTATTGTAGTTAATCGCGCCTGGGAAAAGATTAGCCTCAGGCGGGAGGCTGAAAAGCTGGAGGAGGAAAGAAGAAGGACTCTGTCTGATCTGGATACAGAGAAAAGCCGCATACATACTATTTTAGAATCTTTTCCGAGCGGTGTGGTTGTGACAAATTCCAGGGGCCAGGTGGTCTTGATGAATCCGGCCTTCAGACAGCTTCTCGATCTTGATCCCGGCTTGAAAACGGGCAACCCCATAGAAGACTATGTTCCGGATAAAAAACTTTGTAATCTTGTAACGGAAATCTCGCAGGGAAAACATGTGGACTACGATGATATTCCTGATTATGAGTTTTCTCTTTCAGATGAAAAATATCTTATGGCAACCGGACAGCCGGTCTTAGGTGAGAGAAAGGAATGCCTTGGAGCAGTTCTAAATGTTGTTGACATCACCGCCCTGAAGCTTTTGGATCAGCTTAAATCGGAATTTGTGGCAAAGGTTTCCCATGAACTGCGATCACCGCTTTCGACGATCCACGAGCAGCTTGCCCTGGTAATCAGGGATATGGTCGGTGAAAACGTTGCACAAGACCAGCATATACTTGCCCGTGCCAAAGAAAAAACCAGGGGATTGATTGCTTTGATCGGAGATCTTCTGGATCTTTCCCGTATTGAGGAAGGGATTATCTGCCATGAGCCTCAACCGGTCCGGCTAGAAGATCTCCTTGAAAACATTGTAGATTTTTTAAAAACCGAGGCGAGAAAAAAGAACCAGTCTATTTCACTTGAACTCCCAAAAGAACCGCTTCCCGAGCTCACGGCCGATCCCATTGCTCTGGAAAGCATCTTTGGGAATCTTATCACCAATGCCATTAATTACACTCAGGAAGGCGGAAAAATTGAAGTGGAAGTTGATATGGCCGGAATCAACGTGTGTGTAAAAGTTAAAGATAACGGGTTTGGTATAGCAGATAAATATCTGGATAAGATTTTTGAAAGATTTTACAGGGTCAAAGACGAAAAGACCAGATACATCACAGGAACCGGCCTTGGGCTGCCCATCGTAAAGGGACTTATAGATTCAATGGGCGGCCTTATTAATGTGGAGAGTGTTTTCGGCAAGGGAACAGAGTTCACGGTTCTTCTTCCGATTAAACCCTAGCCCGGATAAGCCGGCGCGAAGCATCCCCACTAAGAAAGCAGGTCTATGTCGGGATTTGAAGTGATCTCACTTTATAAACTTTGATCAATCGCTTTCAGGAATTCCTCCGGGGGAGCCTGAATACCCGTCCAGAGGGCCAGAGTGCGTCTGGACTGGTATGCAAGGGTGGATAGACCATCCATAAACTGTGCCCGGTTACGCCGGGCCAGGTCCCGCCAAAAATTTTCACTTCGGTCATAGTTAAGATCAATCACCAATTCGCAACCCTTTAGTTGGAATCTTTCAAGCAATGACGCCATCTCCGGCGACTCATCAGGACTTGAAACAGAGGTGGCATTAACCACTATGTTTACAGCCAAAGGTTTGTTCTCAAGAGCATCCAGCGGTATGGCTTTCCCGCCAAAACAATCTACAATATCCCCGGTTTTTTCCGGGTTGCGGCCGGCAACGAAAACAGAGCTTGTTCGCAGCCAGTTTAAAATAAATACAATTGCCCTGGCTGCTCCGCCCGTAC
>CAZDAB010000261.1:0-5105 GCA_964502855.1 uncultured Desulfobacteraceae bacterium
GCACATCATAAGGAGAAGGTTTCAGTATTACCTGATACTGATAGTAATGCTGCAACCGATTCGGGTTATCACCGTAGCGGCCGTCTGTGGGCCGCCGGGAAGGCTGGACATAAGCGACATTCCAAGGCTCAGGGCCAAGTGCCCTCAGCAGAGTGGCCGGATGAAATGTTCCGGCGCCGACTTCAATATCATAAGGTTGCGCCACAACGCACCCCTTTTGAGCCCAGAACTTCTCTAACGACATAATAACATCCTGAAAATTCATTTTTTCTCCCTCATTAACTCGTTGTTATTTAGTCACCGAACGAAAACTAGGATTTTTCGTTAAGATCAAGAAAGACGAGAATTTTAACCACAGGAATATTGTTAGTATTTCGAGGATTAAAATTTGAGTCTGACGCAGATATTAGCGAAAAAGACAGTTTTCAGTCAGGCACTATTTTTGAATGTTGCACAACAACCCTTCTGAGTCTATCGTTACATCCAACAGACGGGCGTCCTTTCTACTTGAAAGGACTTTTTCCCATATCCCCTTTAATTTGTCAATATCCTCGATTTCACCCAGCGCCCAAATACAGCCGCCACCCCCGGCACCTGTGAATCGCGCACCACAGCTGTTTTTCACGGCAGAATCTAAAAGTTCTTCTCCAACATCATCAAGCACCTCGGGGGTCATTTTTCTCCTGATGGCCGCTTCCCGGTTCATTAAGGCCGAAGCATCTTTAAAATCCAGGGCATTTAAAGCTTCGGCAAACTTTTGTGTGCATACAACAATTTCAGCCCAAAGCTCACGATTTCTTCCTTCAAGAAACTGCCGGACCCACTTTTTGTTAATATCCTTTGACTCGTGTGGCACACCGCAGTATGCCAGCAGCAGGTGAGATTTAAGATCATTAAAAGATTCCTTCCTTACAATGACCTTTTTTCTAAAATATGGCTTTCCAACGCCTTCTTGCCAGGTCCAGGCATGAACACCGCCATATACAGCTGCGAGCTGGTCCTGAAGTCCGCACGGTACGCCGGCTACGCTTGCTTCTAAGGCCTGGGCAAGCAGTGCAACCTGAAGCCTGGAAAGCGGCTTAGCACCGGTTTGCTCAAAAATATATGAAAAGGCCCCCACAAGCGCCACTGCCGCTACGGATGATCCCCCTAAAGCGCTGCGTGGCGGTGATGAAGAGCTGATATCAATATGCACACCTTCAGCCCTGAAATAGGCTGCAATTGCAAACATCAGCCCCAGGGAATGATCAAAGGGAGATTCATCAAGAGGATATGTTGCAGTGGCAAACCCTTTTGAAGATATTTTTACCATACCTCTGTCATAGGGGAAAAAACGTATCCGTGTTCTTAAATCAATGGCCATGTTAACGGTACATGGAAAAAGATGCCTGAGCGGATAATAAAACGTACTGATATCCAGTGTCCCGCCCATGTCGATCCTGCAAGGTGCCGAGGCTTCAATTTGATGCGATTCAATGAAACTTTTTAATGTGTGTGTTGCGTGTTGCGTGTTACATGAAGGGTGTTGCATTTTTATTCTGTCTTTCAATTTCCGCCCTCTGTTTTTCATCAACTGATTTCCGGTCATTTTCTTATCTGACGTAAAAATTGCAAACTCCGGGGTTCCTTTCCTAAATGATAAGGTACAAATGCCTCTATAAACTCCAGACTTTCCGTTAAAGACCGGGGAGCAAATTTGATTCGGGCAGCCCTTGTCAAATCCCCGCTTTGGATCCATAAAAGATATTTAATGGTTCCCTTTGAAAGAAATATCTTCTCTAAGACTCCGGAAGCGCACCCATCACATATAATCCCTCCCCTTGAAAGATCGAATTTAATCCTGGTTTTTTTCATCTTCTCCAGCTCAGTCCGACAGATGATGCACTGTTTTAAATTTGGATCCAGGCCGGCGATTGTCATAAATCTTATCTGAAACAGGATAGAAAGAGCCGCTTCGGATGTATGGTCGATATCAAGTTCTTGCAGAACATAACGAAACAGGTTGAAAAGCTGGACCTGTTTTTGACCTTCTTCCATCCATTGATTGATCAATTCAGCCCAGTAACTGGCATAAGCCGTTTTTATTATCTTGGATCTGATGTTGGGAAAAGCATGCGTTAATGTCGCTTCCTGAAGAATTGGCAGCCCTTTGCCTCGGCCGATAGTGCATACCACATCCAATACCGAGAAGAGTTCCAGTATACCTGCAAATCGTTTTTTGCTTTTTTTGGCGGACTTTGCAATTGCTGAAATTTTACCTTTGTTTAAAGTAAAAAATGTAACAATTAAATCATAATCTCCAAAATCGATCCGGCGGAGTATGATGGCAGGCGTTGAAAAGCTTGACATCTTTTTATATACCAAGAAGCGTTGTGGCGATTATAAAATAGAAAGATACACTTATAATGTCTATGGCTGTGGTTACAAACGGACCTGAGGCTATGGCAGGATCAATATTGATCTTTGCGAATCCCATGGGCACCAAAGAACCTACCAGGGCGGCAATAGACATGGAGCTGATCACGGCGAGCGCAACGGATATGGCAACTTGAAACCTACTGTATCTAAGCTGGGCCACGGAACCGACCAGAAGTCCATAAATCATACCCAGTATAAAACCGATGGCAAACTCCTTGAAGACGACCGGCCAGGTATCTCTAATGTTAAGACGTCCGGTTGCAAGACCTCGCACCACAATGGTGGACGTCTGGGTGCCGATATTGCCGCCCATGCCCATGATGACCGGAATAAAGGCCGCAAGATATGCAAACTTGCTTAAACTTCCTTCATAATGTCCTATAATAACAAATGCAACGATGCCGCCGATACAACTTGCAGACAACCACGGCAGGCGAATCCTTGTGCTCCGAAGAACAGACTGTGTTTCGACAAACTCTTCGCCGCCCACACCCGCCATTTTTAAGATATCTTCTGTAGCCTCTTCTCTGATGATATCGATAATATCATCCACCGTGACAATACCCACCAATTGATTTGTATCATCTACTACCGGTACCGCAAGAATATCATAACGGGCAACTATTTTTGCCACCTCTTCCTGGTCCATATCGGTCTTGACTGTAAAAACATCTGTTGTCATGAAATCTTTAAGCGGCGTCTCGGGGGGAACCACCACCAATTGCCTCAAAGAACTGACGCCTATGAGTTTGCCATTTGAATCAACCACATAAAGATAAAACGGCATCTCCACATCCAGATGTTCTTTTTGAAGCGATTTGATGGCTTCCCCGGCGGTTGTATTTCCTCGCAAGGCAATAAAATCAGGAACCATGATGCCGCCGGCAGTATCATCTCCATAGTGAAGCAGGCCTTCAACCTCTTCGGAGCTCTCTTTTTTCATCCTTTCTATAATGGCGTCAGACCTTTCCTCGGGCAAACGTCCCAACAGGTCGGCCACATCATCGGTGGGCATGTTTTCAAAGATCTCGACCACGGCATCAACTTCAATGCCCTCATTAAGCGCAAGAAAAGTATCTTCATGCAGTTCACTGAAAAGGGCGCCCTTTTGCTCAGTCTCCTCTATCATTTCAAAAAGCTTATGCTGGTTGGGAAGTGACAACGAATGGAACACCACAGACAAATCTGCCGCATGTGTCTTATTAACAATCTTTCGCAGATGGGTTAAAGCATTTCGTCTCAGCAATCTTTTGATGCTGTCGATGAGTATTTTAGTGCGGTCACTTGTCATTGTCATAGGATAATATGGACACTATTTAATAATTTTTATAACCGATTGATTGCGTAAATCCCCAAGCCATGATTGAAATTTTTTTTCAACAATTTCATTAAAAAGTATTTTTTCAATCTCAGGGGATACCTCTTCCAGAGTCTTTTCCGAAGTTTGCACAATTTCTTTAATAAAAAAAATCTGAAATCCCTGGTCGGTATCAAGTACAGGGGTAAACTCACCTGCCTTCATCTCTTTTATGGTATTCCGCAACTGTGGAAAAAGCTCCTCAAGCCAGAACAAACCCAGATCACCGCCCGCAACATCCGGAGACGATTCAGAAAAGCTCTTGGCCACGCTTTCAAAAGATTTCCCCGCGTTTAATTCTGTTAAAATCGCATCCATTCGTGCTTTAATCTTCAGCTTTTCCTTTTCGTCGGCAAATGATGGAACTTTTGCAATTATGTTGTACAGATGATATTTTTTCTTCCCTCCATACTTATCCGGGTGGTTTTCGTAATAAGCCGTTATGTCCTCTTTTGTAATCACAATCTTAGATGTTACTTTAAGGTTAATCAACTTTGTCCTGAGTATCTGTTCCTTTAGCCGCTCACGATACTCTTCCATTGTTAATCCTTCCTTAGCCAATGCATCTCTTAGATCTTCATCCGTATAAAAATTTGTTTCTTTTATCCGTTCAATGGTTTGATCTATCTCTTTTTCTTCTATTTTAATTCCAATGCGTTTTATCTCCTGATCTTTAAGTTTTTGATCGATGAGTTGGTTGAGCATATCCTCCCGCACCTTGAAGAGCATTTTATGCTCTTGGTCAGTTGAATAACCAAGGTCGCGGATTTTCTCTGCATACGGTTTAACCGTTTGGTTCAGTTCGAAAAGCGTAATAATGTCGTCATTAACTACCGCTACAATTCGGTCAACACCTTCCGCACTTTTCGCTTTATCAACAAAGGAAAAACCGAAAATAGAAAAATAGAAACTGTATATTATACAGTAAACGAAACACGTAAAACGTTTGCACATCATTATAATAACCCAAAAGTTAGTTTGCTTCACTCATCCCGCTATATAGGAGAATAGAATTTCCGAGATGCCGAATTCCTCTAAGAACCGATGATTTTCTCCCACTGCTCTTTATTTATTTCAATGATATATTTTTTTTGAAGTTTTTTTATCCAAGGCCTATACGCTTCTTCAATCTTTTTCCTGCGTAAATTTTTTATTGCGGTTTTATTGATATCCGTTGACGTCTCTTTTATATCCGATGTCAACGTGTCATTTTTGTGATGCACTTTATAATACTCCGAAACATCACGGGGTGTTACTTCGATCTGATCACCCAAGTCTTTGGCAACAACCTTCTCCATGAGCAAACGGGTCTCTAATCCCTTTTCCCATG
>CAZDAB010000262.1:0-5101 GCA_964502855.1 uncultured Desulfobacteraceae bacterium
CTTTATGCATCAAGATCTCAGCACATCTCTTCGCAAAAAATCGCTCAACTTAGGTTTTATTAATTAAATATCAAATAAGTGCACTCCATCGTAGCTCCATGGAATGTTATTGATATCCGTCTTTCTAATTTGTACACATTTTTTGATTTATGTCCAAGTATGGCAAATTCTTTGATTGAAAGGCGATTTGCCTCACCATCCATCGATATGTCATATCTTTTAAGCATGATATCCTCCATGAATCGACAAAGCCTTTTTTATACCTGGCCGTTTTAATTGCTTGATGACGAAAAAAAATGGGCTTTCCGGTAAAGGGGATGAACGTTAAATGGCGGCCTAACGTTGATTAGACTGATCTGGATTCTCTCCGGGATTTATAGTTTTTTTATCCAGTTTGAGTTGTCTTTTTTGATCTTTCTTTTTTTTCTTTGCTAATTCTTTCTGACGTTTATTAAATTGATAATTTGATCTTGCCAATTTGTTACCTCCTTGGCTGTTATTTCCGATAATGATAAAATGAGAAAATTTTTTGCCCGAACTTTTTCCGATTTAAAATCTGATGCGAATCTATCAGGTATAGTTTAAAATGAAATAAAAGGGCATTCCGTTGCTATTGGTAGGAGTGCCCTTTTTGGGTCAGAGACAGGAAGTAAAATTACAGTGACGTTGGCTGCAGCAGGACCTCTTTGTCCTTGCTCTAGAGCCAGTTTCAAAACGCCCCCTTTTGCCCAATCTCTGCGTCAGTCTCAAATTTTAATCCTCAAAATACTCCAGGTATTCCTGTGGTTAAAATTTTCGCCCTCCTTGACCTTGGACAAAATTGAACATTTTGAAACTGGCTCTCTATATTAAAGGAAACTCGGTCGCCTTCATTGAGGGATTTAAAACCGTTTGCATTGATTGCTGAATGATGAACAAACACATCCGATCCGTCTTCCTGCTCAATGAATCCGAACCCTTTTTGGTCGTCAAACCACTTGACCGTTCCATTGGTCATGATAACATCCTCTTTTCTTTAAGATTTTCAACGTCTCATGCTGGAGGATGTCACGGTAAAATATGAATTGTTCCTTCAGAAAGAAACTGCCTCGCCAATTCCGGGCAGGGCTAAATGATCTTTTGAATACTAACTCTTTTTTATACCGGAAGCAAGCGAATTATCTATTTTTCAAAAAAAACAGCTTTCTCGTATATAAACATGTAAAAATAAATTGTTGGGATAAACATCGCTTGCCAAAACCCCAGCCAGAAGTTAATTTATACCCATTGCATATATTACAAAATTTTTCGGCCATGTTACATAAAAAGTCATGGTTAGCCTATCATCAATTCTTTTAGTCCCGCCAAACTCCCTGAAAATGGAGAATTAATTACATAAATTACTATGAAATTCATTTCACAATAATTAAGTTTTACAATTCTTATAAAATTATAATTAATTGATATCATTAGTGATTTATTGAATTGATAAATCTGGCACAGTTTTTGATTATATCCAATATCACATTCAATATTTTTAAACCATAATATGCTTTCTTTCATTTATGACCGGACACTCAAAAAATTCATCACACTTTGATAGAAGATCTGGAAAAGACCGACGTAGACATAAGATTCCGGAAATTAAATCATTGTTTATTTACAAGAGGAGGAGAAAAATACGTCGGCAGAATGATAAATATAATATTCTCTATTTTGATCAATATAGCTCAACGCTTTTGGGAGCTATAATAGTTTTTCTTCTTCTAAATTTAATCGATGGGTTGTTAACTTTATTTTTGTTAGATCACGGGGCTACGGAAATCAATCCTATAATGGCATATTTTCTTAACTTCGGCCCTTTGACGTTTATGAGTGTGAAATATTTTTTAGCATCCTATTCTGTAATTATTCTTTTAATATTCAATAATGTTTTTCTCAGGAAAATTAAAATTTACACTCGCTCTCTCTTTTCTTATACCATTGGCGCGTTTATGCTTGTCGTCGCATGGGAACTGTTTCTAACATTCAGGATTGTATTTTGAACGAACAACAGACGAATGGGATCAAAATTCATTCACATTGGTCCAGGTTTCTTGAATCCGCATTACAGCCTCATTTAGGTAGTGTCCCATTCATAGGGGCTTGATGACGTCTAGTGTGAGCCGGGTGTTGACGGTCTCCGTGGAGGCATCCTCCACCGGGCCGGAACTTCCTTGGGTCACCCGCGTGACATCCAGACCGGCGATCGTCTTGAGATGGTTTACGATGGCTTTTGCACGCCGCTGAGCAAGATCCCGGAGGTCGGTGTCCTTAAGCGGCTCTTTCTTTACCAACTCCTTGAACATTGCCTGGTAAAAGGCGGTATCTGAACTCTCCCAGCCGAAAAATGCCAGGGCGGGATTCACCCGTTTGGCCTTCTCGCCGGTCACTTTTTCGTACTGCATTTTGAAATCGGCTACCGCGTTGTCGCCACCGCGCCTTTGGAGTAGATCCTCCAGGGCTCGCTGGGTCTTCGCGTTGTCGAAGGCGATCGGCCCCAACGCCTCGTCGGGAGCAAGTTTCACGCCTGTCTCCACGGCGAGGGCACGCCTTACGCGCTCTGTACGCAGGGCCTCACCATCGACCTTGGAATCGAAACGGCCCTGCACCACAAGCCTAAGCCGGGGCCGCTTTTCCAGGGCCTCAACCACCTTTTTTATCTTTTTCAGCTCCGGCGGCATCAGGCGGTCGCTCCCGGGATAGAAAGAGATGGCATCCATCTGCTCGCTCTTATCGCCCAAGAGGGCGCCCAGCGCTCGGAATGGTGCAGTCGCAATTTTGGTAATCAGGTTGATGAGCGCCTGCCGAATCACATGCCCGTATTTAAATTTCGGGTTGTCCAGGTTTCCATGCACCGGCACTGCCACATCGATCTTACCCTCGGCATCGGTAAGGAGTGCAATCGCCAGATCCAGCGGCAGGTTGACCGCATCCGGCGCCTCCACCCGATCGCCGAGGGTGAACTGTTCCAGCACCACTTCATTGTCTCCAAGAAGCTCGCTGTTCTGGATTTTGTATTTCAAGTTGAGGCTAAGCGTGCCGGATGCGATTTTGCGCCCGGCAAAGGTGGCGCTGTATGGACTGAGCGGCGTCATCTCCACGTTACGGAACGACACGGTCATGTCAGTGAACGTTTTGGGCGTGAACGGACTCAACCTGCCCTCCCCGGTTGCGAGTCCGTATGGATCGACTTTGCCCTCGAGTGTAAAAGAGGCACGGCTCTCAGGATTAGAAGAAATGCCCGCAGCACCTCCGTTAACGTCGGTCACCCGGGTGGCGAAGGGCAGTACAAGACTGAGGTCAGCGAAATCAACAACCCCTTTCTCTACGCGGACCCGCTCAATGCTCACCGGAAAAAGCGACTGATTTGTGTGCGGTACCAAGGCCGGGACCTGTTTAAGGTTCGGTGTTTTCTCGGCGCCGGCCACATCCGGGGCTTTTATCGCCTTGACCAAATTTATGCTGCGGTCCTTGAAGATAACAACCTTGGCACCGGGCTCCAGCAGCCTCACCTCATCGATCTGCAGTCCATGAGGCGACAGTCCAAACGTCAGTCCTTTAGCGGACATCCCCTTCCATTCAAGGAACCGTTCGCCGGTGCCGGCCTCGTTTAGCCTGAGACTGTCTATACTTACGGAACCGTTGGCGCGCACCTGTGGGCCGGATTTGCCGGCCCGATATCTCACGCGGGCCGACACGTTAACTTTTCCAGACTCGAGTGCAAGAGATGTGAATTTGGATAGGGCCGGATGCAGCGGCTTTAGGCTTACGCCCTCAATCTTCGCGCGTGCTTGGGCATGATCTCCGACCGGACTGACTTGGCCGTTGACTGTTACACTTCCACCCTGCGCCACCTTGAGCCGGACATCAAAGTTGATCGGCGTCTTGCCGTCATTGGCAAGATTTTTTAACGACGCGCGGATATCTCGCAGGTCGTAAACGATGACCGGGTCAATGGTACGGTCCTGCAACGCCGCACTGAAGTCGTTCAAATCAAACGCATCAAGCCTAAAAGACCAGGGCTTGCCCTCGGATCGAGCCTTCTCACCGGTCTCGATGATCTCGCGCTTCAACTTGCCCCGGTCGCCGGGAGCCAGCATCTCAGCCAGCCGGATCCGACCGTCTTTGCCGCGCACCACGCGTGTTCCCCCGCCGGTTGCAGCCACTCGTGTGAGTATTATCGAACGATTGCCCATATCGATACGGCCATCATCCAGCGCGAGCGTGTCTATCGCGATGAGGGAGATGTCATCGCCTGTCTCCGAAAGCGCGATGCGGCTCAACTTCACCTTCAAACCATCCACAGTTGCTTTTGTTGGCTCGGCGCCAACTTCTGCCAACGCATTCAACAGAATATTAACTCCGCTAATGGATAAGGTCAAAGGAGTCGCGCGACTGCGGTCTGTATAATCCAACGCAACGTTTTCGACGTTCACCGCTCCGGCTTCCAGTCGCCACGGCCGGCGGGTTGATTCTGATGCATCGGGAATGGGTGCCGTCACGTCCGCGGATTTCCGGCGTACGGCAAGCTTCTGCCAGTTAAACACCCCCTCCTCATTAACCGATGCTGCAATTCTACCGTCACGCACGGTGATGTTCGGAACCACAATCTCCCGTGCGTTCAGGTCGAGGCTCGTTCCGGCGACTTCAATCGCTTTCAGAGCAAGTATAGGAATGCTCTTGCCCTTTTCCGTGAGCACGACGCCCTTTAGCGCAAGTTTTGAGTTCTTCAAGGCCAAGAAGGCGTTGTGCTTTCGATAGTCGAATCGATAGTGGGTGCTGAAGTCCATCTCACCCGCCGGCTCGGCAAGATTCACCTCGTCCTGCGCAAATTTCCAAGCTGTGGCCAGCTTAAAACCGGACACGCTTAATTGGCCTTGGGAAAATATGGGCTGCAAAGATACCTGGCCTTGCCAGCCAACCGTGCCGCCGCCGGGCAGAATGGCCTTGATGGTGTACGGGCCTTTGCGATCCGGGAGTGTAGATATATCTTTGAACTCGATGTTGAGAGGCGCGAAGGTCTCAGCGGCAGGAGTAATGTCGGATCGGTCGCTGAAGGTGAAGCTGCCGTCGATGAGTT
>CAZDAB010000263.1:0-5020 GCA_964502855.1 uncultured Desulfobacteraceae bacterium
AGGTTGTAGCTTAATTTAAAACCGGAATCCTCCAGTTCACGCTGAACCAAGACAATATCAGCATGAATACGAAATTTTTCCTGCACTATTAAAAACTATTGGTTCTGTACTTAAAGAGATGATAAAGAATAATACTGCAAAAACTTTAGGAAATGAGCTAATGATTGTAACAAAGTCACTTTTAGCTGGTTTTAAAGCAAAGGCACTTGGAATAGAATTTTCTCCAAAATATGTATTAGACCACTATGATAAAGAATTAAAAAAGGCTGATGAAAGTATAGTAACTCAGGCTGCCATGGTTGGAGAAAGTCCATATTTTAAAGCCTATGAGATATTAAAAAAAATATCAAATGAAATAAAGCTGGACGATAAAAGAATTCGTATTCTTATATTTATTGATGACTTAGATCGATGTTTACCAGATGTTGCTTTTAAGATCATAGAACAAATTAAAATCTGGTTTGATATTAATGGTTATACAATTTGTATGGCATTAGAGGAAAATGAAATTAAAAAAGTTGTAAACAAACATTTAAAAACAAGTCTTGAAATTGAGCCTGAAGATTCTAAAAAAATGGCAGAAGATTACCTATTAAAAGTATTACCTTTGGGAGTTTATATCAATGAGTATCACAAGAAGTTAGATGATGATAAAGTTAAAATAATTAAGATGATAGAACATGATAAAAGTGCAAAGGATATAATATCATTGAAGAAGGATGATGATCCTTTTAAAATTCTTACGGTTCTTAAGGAAAAAAACAAAGCAAGATCCGAATTTTCATTCCGGAAATTAATTACTGTTTCTAATGAGATTTATGTGGAAAATTTAATTCAAAAGGAGGGAAACGGATAATGGCTCTCGGATGGTCAGGTAGTAATAGCGGAATAACAACAAATTATAAAAAATTTTCTATTGGAAATTTAAAAGATGATAGATTTTATCAAAATATTTCAATACCTATGGAGGTTTCTTACTTCATTAACAACGCCTGCAATTTAACATGCAGGCATTGTTATGTGGGATATCCCAAAACAACAAACTCATTAATGCTGCGCGAATGGGCAGATACCTTCGATGAACTTGTTTCATTGGGGGCTAAAACATTCGGCAACGTTGGAAAGGAGCCTTTATTAAATTGGGACAAAACAAAAGGATTATTAGAATATTTAAAGTGTCGAAAAGTTAAATATCCTGACTTACGTTTTGGATTTGTCACAAATGGCATACTTCTGGATAAAATGAAAATTATTGAACTTGATAAAATTATGCCGGATTACATAGACATTAGTTTAGATGGTAATAAAGAAGTGCATGACTTTATTCGAGGGGAAGGCACTTTTGATGTATTGATGACGAATCTGCAAATCCTGTCAAAATATAAATTACGAAAAAAAGCCTTTATCTGCTTTACTCTAAACCGAATGAATGCGTCATGTGTCGATAAAGTGAAAAAAAATGTTTATGATATGGGTTTTAAGAATATTCTTATCTCACCATATGTCACATTGAATAAAAACGATATTCTTTATATTTCTGACGATGAACTTATTGTTACTATTCAAAGACTGTTGAAAGGTGAGTTAATTGATTTCTCAAATTATAAAGATTTAACTATTTATGTTAAAAACGACTTTATAACAACTAGACCCCTAATGGAAAAAATGGCAGATCTCAATATCATTAATAAGAATGAACTGCTGATTGATGATTACGGTGTCATTTTCAATAAATATGAGCTTGATAAAAATATTGTCTATTTCAACTATATGCCTTTTGATACGTCCCTTAAAACCGCGATTCGAATCAGCCATGATGGCTATGTTGGTAATTGCCTGGATATGTTTTATGAAAATTATCCGGAAAGAGCTATTGGCAACATTCGGGAGAAAGGTATTAAAGAAATGTTAGAGGATGTCAAGATCCACAGTGCAACTCTGGCCGCTTAATCTGGGCATTACAAAACATTGGGGTCTTCATTCACCACAAAATTAAATACAAAACATCGGGGTCGCGTAACAGTTAAATGGTCTTCGAATTAAACGTCATAAATCTTAATTTATGACAAAATTCAATGATAATTGGTGGCATTGGGTAAAACCTTGATTATTTGAAACCCCTGTGACCTCGGAGTTCAAAACTTGCAACTCGCAACTCGCAACTCAGATTCCAGAAGGAGTCGTTCTTTGGGGACGCTCGCTCTGAACGTGCACAAATTTTTAGCGAAAAAGATAAACTAACTTTATTAGTTTGAAAAATGAACTACCGAAACCCAGAGCGGTCAAGATTGAAACCACGAGGCTTCCTGCAAATGTGGTGGAATCCAAGCCCGATAGTAGGGTTCTTTTGGAAAATTCCAGAAACATGCCCAAGGGTATGCTCAACAGGATCGTCCACAGATAAAACACTATCCTTCCTGGCACTCCAGATCTGAACCATGAAATTTCCGATGAAGGCCCCGATTAAAACGCCCCGGGAAAAACCTTCCACGGGAGGCGTTTTGTACGGATTTTCCCCTTGATTTTTCACTGTCATTCGCTTAAACCTTATCGCTGCATAAACAACACAGCAGATTATACATTAAACGGCTTAAATAAAGGCGTTGCGTTGATTGGAGCAACCATCATAAGATCTAACCTTTGGTGGCATCCAATGAAAACACCTTTTTTGATGCGTTGTTTATGCAACGTTAGAGTAAACATCCTGCGATTTGACTCAAAAAAGGGGGGACACACATTTTTGTTATCATCCCTTGAATAAAAGAATAATCAAATGGAAAAGGGATATAACATATTATATCTAATGGTAACCGAAAGGAGTGGATTATGGCAGATATAAAAAATTTTTTAATTGTTGTTAACAGCGGTGTGGATCATCCGTATAACCATTACGCCGCTTATGTGGTTGCATTCTTGGGTAAAAAACTGGGTAACATAGAAAACGTATCCATTTACTATGGGCCTGAAGGCGTTGCCATGACTAAAAAAGGCGAACTGGCAAAACTTGCCATTCAGGATTCAGTCAAAGAGCTTATCGCCGGCCAGATTGAAGGTCTCAATGCCTCTGACTTACCGGATAATCTCGAGCAGCTTGCCCGATTTGAAAAAGAAAATCTGGGCATTAATATTGTTTCTTGCGGCACCTTTCACGTCATCGATGGGGTGGGTAAAGACCTGGACGACCTTTCAAATATAGAGGATTTTATAGTTCCCGTTAAGTTGCCCCAGGCGGCTGCGGCGCTTCTGGGTGCAGATAAGATACATTATCTTTAAAATTTATCAGGGTATCCCCCCTTTTTTGCATCCCCGGTTGTAGGGATTGTTTTTACTCATGGGATTACCTTGAAAAACATTTTTTGTTTTGGGTAGTCCGGTAGAAAAAATATTACAACAGCTACGGAAACATAATGAAACTACATCATATGGCTATGGTCTGCAGCTCCATTGAAAGGGCCGACAGATTCTATGAGGGGGTTCTGGATCTGAAAAAAATAAAGTCCGGAACCCTTGACAGGGCGTTTGGAAAACAACTTTTTGATATATCTCAAGAATGTGAAATGATCCTCTATGGAAACGAGGATTTTAGGATTGAGGTCTTTGTTACTGTTTCTGATCCTAAAATGAAAGCACCTTATGTACACATCTGTCTTGAAGTCAAAGACAGGAAATCCTTTGCAAAAAAGTGTGAGGAAGCGGGGTTAACGGTCAAACGTATCCCCAGGGGAGATTATCTGATTGTTTTTATCGAGGATTATGACGGAAATCTTTTTGAAATAAAGGAATCCAAAACTGAATAACCGGATGGGGAGTTTTTCAAAGATTTCCGGATGCCCCCCTTTTCACTGTATCCGGGGATTACCCTCTAACGATGTAGACACCCCCTCTCACAAAAAATAGAATTTCGCTGATATCGTAGCACAAATGAAATATCAGGGAAACGTTATAGAAGAAACAATGCACAAAGAAGATCCACTTAAACAGCTCGCTATTGCCGATCCGGACCTGGCAAAGACGGTTACGGCCGCCCTGGATCAGAAAGGCTGGCCGGTTTCAAACCAGAGCATTACCTTGCTGGTTGAAGAGACGTTGTGGGGGTTAGCCCGGGAGATTTCTTTCGGTCGAACCCTGGCAATCGGTTATACGGATCTGATTGGGGATGTTGATCTTGAAAAAATTTATCGCTACCGGGACCTGGTCCGCAACTTTGGGTCCAACGGCCCGACTCTGGGGCGCATTATGGCAGAGCATCTTGTGCCGGTCATAAAATACGGAGACGAACTTTTTTTAAAGCGCTTTTTACAAACCCTTGAGATTATGCTGAATAAGGGAACATATACCCTAAAAGATCCGCTTAAGGTCCTGTCGGAATTATTAAACGGGAACCACATTGAAGCCGCATCCGCAACCCTTGACCTGCTTGGCGATACCTTTTCCCAGGATATGTCTTATGTCCAGAGTCAGCATTTTGCTCATATCCTTCCCGGTACCGTGCTTGCCTTTTCTCCTTCACGGCGAGCCTGGCAGACAGAACAGCTTGGACGCGTTATAAAGGCTGATTTTCACTTGGCCGATTCCTTTCTGGACGGCCTTGAAAAGGGACTGGATCTGCTTTCCAAAGATGCGCTAAGCCGTTTTGTTTCCCTGGGTCTCGAAAAATTAAAACGTAATCCAAAACTTACAAAAAAATTTCTTTCACTGGAATCCAAACTTGGGATCGATACCTTTACCGATATGCAGTTAACTATTCATATTTCCCGGGTCCGTCAGCAGTTAAACCGTTATCTTAGGGCCAGAACCGGTCTTGCACTTTCAGTGCGCCCGCTTTCTTTACTCCCGGATTCATTACTTAAGGATCCCAATAAAATTATTTTTGTCTGTTCAGACGGAAAGTTCATATACCTTCCGGATGAAATCAGCGTGTTTCCCCATAAAGCCGAAAACATAAACCTATATAAATGCCTTGCCAGACTTGAAGCAGGACACTATGAGTTTGGCACCTTCGATTTTGATCTTGAAAAAG
>CAZDAB010000264.1:0-5010 GCA_964502855.1 uncultured Desulfobacteraceae bacterium
CAATTGTTTCATCTTTAAGCACTTCTTTAGCTTTTTCCAATGAAAATTCTTCCGATGTAATTACTTCTTCTTCAATACCGCCAAAATTAATCTTAGCCATGTTATTCTCCTATAAAAATGTTAAAAATCAGAAATTGAACACCTAAAAATTGTCAAAACTTTTTTTATTGCCACTAAGACACTAAGGCACGAAGAAAGACAAATAAATTTTTCCTTAGAGTCTTTGTGTTTTTATGGCAAAAATGTGTAAACCTAAAAACATATTGATATAAATCATCAATTATTCAATCTTTCTTGTCATACCCTGAGGGGATTTAACATAACGTTGCAAAAGTTGGAGGGCTTCAGAGCCAAGGCGCCAAGGGTAAAGAGCCGTAGTAAATCTACTGCGAACCCTTGGCAACGCCGGATCTGGAGTCCTCCGGCTTTCCCGCAGGGTAAACAACATGGCATCAAATAGACCCCATCCTTTGAATTCACCAAGGGTTCGAAATCAAAAAGGGAAGCATTTTTATGATTTTTGTTTGAAATTCGGATAGTTGATCCCCATTTAGCCATGTTGTTTATGCAACGTTAAGGTTTACTTGGCCTCCCGGATGAGCGCAATAATGCCTGTTTTCGCAATCTCCTTTATACCGAGAGGTTTTAAAAGGTTTAATATGGCTTTCATTTTTCCTTGATCACCGGTCACTTCTATGGTGTAGTGATCCAGACTTACATCAACCACTTTACACCTGAAGATATCCACAACCCGCAAAATTTCGGCACGGTGCTCGGCTTTGGCCATAACCTTGATAAGGGCCATCTCCCTGTGCACAAATTCCTTACCGGTAAGATCGTGGACTTTAACCACATTAATGAGCTTGTTAAGCTGTTTTTCAATTTGTTCAATGATCGGCGGTTCTCCGGTGGTAACCAGGGTGATCCTCGATACCAGAGGATCGGTTGTTTCGGCAACGCAAAGGCTTTCAATGTTAAATCCCCGGCCGCTGAACAGTCCCGCAATTCTGGAGAGTACACCGGGCTCGTTATCTACTAGAATCGAAAGTACATGTTTTTCTTCTGTCATGGGTCGCATCCTTTTTTTTCTCGCCACTAAGGCACCCAGGCACGAAGAAAGAAAAATAAATATATCCTTTGTGCCTCCCCGCCATGGGCTTCGCATTCGGCGAGGCGGGGGGGCTTAGTGTCTTTGTGGCAAATATTTTTGGTTCCCGTTTGTCCGGGTTGGGTTATACCAGAAGCATTTCCGTAACAGGAGCCCCTGCCGGAACCATGGGATAAACACATTCTTCTTTTTCTACCACAAAATCCATTATTACGGTTTTCTTGGAGAAAAGACCTTTTTTCAAAACGGGTTCAACCTCTTCGGGTTTTGTTGCTCTTAACCCCACAGCGCCGTATGCTTCGGCAAGCTTTACGAAATCCGGAGCACATTCAAGGCAGGTGGCGGCATAGCGTTTATCGAAAAAAAGCTGCTGCCATTGGCGGACCATACCCAGATAGCCGTTATTTAAGATAACAATTTTTACCGGAAGACCGCATTGTATGGCCGTGGTCATTTCCTGGATGTTCATCTGAATACTGCCGTCACCGGCAACATCCACCACAAGCTTATCCGGACAGGCGAGTTGAGCACCGATGGCGGCGGGCAGTCCGAATCCCATACACCCAAGGCCTCCCGAGGTAATAAAGTGGTTGGGTCTGTCAAAATGATAATACTGGGCGGCCCACATCTGATTCTGACCCACTTCGGTGGTGATAATGGCCTTGCCTTTGGTGAGCTGATAGAGCTTGTCCACCACATACTGAGGCTTGATCACATCTTTCTGATCATAGGTTTGGGGGGATGTGCTTTTCCAATGCTGAATCTGATCGAACCATTTTTGTCGTTTTTTCTTGAGATCGCCCAGGTCTTCTTTGTCCAGTAACTTGTTGAGTTGGGAAAGAGTGATTTTGCAATCGCCCACAACCGGAACCGTAACCGGAATATTTTTTCGTATGGATGTGGGATCGATATCGATGTGCACAATCTTGGCCTTGGGTGCAAATACATCTGTCTTGCCGGTAACCCTGTCGTCAAAACGGACGCCGATGCCGATCATAAGATCGCATTCTCCGGTGGACATATTGGATCGATAGGTCCCATGCATGCCGATCATGCCGAGCCACAACGGATCCGTACCCGGAAACCCCCCCAGGCCCATCAGAGAACACGTCACGGGAATTTGGGTTTTACGGGCAAGTTCCGTAAGCTCTTTGGAAGCTTTTGAAAGTATAACACCACCGCCTGCAAAAATAATCGGTTTTTTGGAGTTTTTAATCATCTCTACAACCCGTTGCAGCTGTTTTACATTCGGGCTGTAGGTCGGTTTGTAAGACTTGAGATTGACTTTTTTGGGCGCCTTGTAATCGATCGTATTGACGCTTACATTTTTAGGAATATCCACCAAAACAGGTCCCGGGCGACCGGAACTGGCGATCAAAAAGGCTTCCTTGATAATCCTGGCAAGATCTTCAGTACGTTTAACAAGGTAGTTGTGTTTGGTGCACGGTCTGGTTATGCCCACGGTATCGACCTCCTGAAAGGCATCATTTCCGATAAGATGTGTAGGGACCTGCCCGGTAAATATTACGACCGGAATTGAATCCATATAGGCGGATGCAATGCCGGTTACCGTGTTGGTTGCGCCGGGCCCGGATGTTACCAGGCATACGCCCACCCGTCCGCCGGCACGGGCATACCCGTCGGCAGCATGAACCGCACACGCCTCCTGGCGAACCAGAATATGACGGATGTCCGTTCTTTCAAGTTCATCATAAATGTCGATGACGGCCCCACCCGGATATCCAAAGATCGTGTCAACACCTTCCTCTTTTAGTGCCTTCATCATAATTTGTGCGCCTGTTAGTTTCATGATTGTGTTCCTTCCTTTTTAATTAGTTTCCATCCAGAAATTGCCCTTTTCCGCAATCTCTGCGTCAATCTGCGGAATTACTTGTGCGGCGTACCACTTGTACGCCTCCGCGTAATTCCTTGATTTCCTTGACCTTGCGAAAAATTGCTAATTTCTGCATTGGAAACTTAATTTGTGCCCGATATAGATTTATGAATGGACACTAGTTAACACAGTAAAACTTAAAATTTGAAACGCTCATCTTTGTTTTATTTGACCACCGCCCCCTCACTGGCGGATGAAACCATGCGTGCATACCGGGCCATATACCCATGGGTGATCTTGGGTTGCGGCGGGGACCATTTTGATAACCGCTCGTTGATTTCTTGATCCGAAACCTTGAGTGCTATTTTTTTCGCAGGAATATCAATGGCAATTCCATCTCCTTCCTGAACAATCGCAATGGGCCCTTTTTGCATGGCTTCCGGTGAAATATGCCCGATGGCCGCGCCTTTGGTGCCTCCTGAAAACCGGCCGTCCGTAAGCAACGCCACATGAGCATCCAACTTCATGCCTACGATGGCCGAAGTGGGGGTCAGCATTTCCCGCATTCCGGGGCCTCCCATGGGACCTTCATACCGAATCACGATAACATCCCCTTTGTTGATATTGCCGTCCATGATGGCCCGGCTTGCTTCTTCCTCCGAATCAAACACCCTGGCCGGTCCTTCATGGCGTAACATTTCATCAAGAACGGCAGACTGCTTGACCACGCACCCTTCAGGAGCAAGATTGCCGAACAATATGGCAAGCCCCCCTTCGGCATGGTATGGGTTGTCTGTTGACCGGATCACCGTATCATCCAGTATGCCTCTATTTTTTATATTATCTTCCACGGTTTTGCCGGTTACCGTCAGGCAGGTGTTGTCGATCAGGCCGGCCCTGGAAAGTTCATTCATTACCGCAGGAATACCGCCCGCCCGGTTCAGGTCTTGAAGATGATGCGTTCCGCCCGGACTGAGTGAGCAAAGATGCGGGGTTGCTTTGCTGATTTCATTGATCTGATTAAGATCCATGGCTACATTTGATTCCCGCGCGATGGCCGCAAGATGAAGCACCGTGTTGGTGGAACATCCCAGGGCCATGTCCACGGTCAGTGCATTTTTAAACGCCTTATCCGTCATGATCCGTGACGGCGTGATATTTTTTTCCAAAAGATACATGATTTGCTTGCCTGCCTCCTTGGCCAGGCGGATACGGGCCGACATTACCGCCGGGATCGTGCCGTTGCCGGGCAGGCCCATGCCGATGGCCTCGGTTAAACAGTTCATGGAGTTGGCGGTGAACATGCCGGCGCATGATCCGCAGGTGGGGCAGGCCGCATCTTCGATACGTATCAACTCTTCTTCGGTCATGTTCCCGGAAAGTACCGCACCCACAGACTCAAAGACCGTAACCAGATCGATTTTATCGGAGGATGTCTTTTCAGGATGTTCTCCGGCCAGCATGGGTCCGCCGCTGATGACGATGGCCGGCAGGTCGAGACGCACCGCCGCCATGAGCATTCCGGGTACGATCTTGTCACAATTGGTTACCATGACCATGGCGTCAAATGCATGGGCCGTGGCCATAACCTCGATGGAGTCGGCGATCAACTCCCGGCTGGCCAGGGAATATTTCATCCCTTCGTGATTCATGGCAATGCCGTCGCAAACCCCGATCACGCCGAATTCAACAGGCGTTCCGCCTGCCATATAGACGCCTGCTTTTACGGCCTCTGCGATCTTGTCCAGATTGATATGACCGGGAATAACGGCGTTGGCCGAATTGGCGATACCGATCAGGGGTTTTTTGATTTCATCATCCGTATATCCGATTGCCTTAAACAAAGAGCGGTGGGGCGCCCGTTCAATACCTTTTTTGGCCAGATCACTTTTCATTAAATAAACCTCCTCTCGTTAAATAAACCGCCTCAAAAAAAAATCCGTTATCGGCCTTTTGGGCTGATAACGGATTTTGTTTTTTGTTTTGTTATAAAATCAGGCCATTATCAACCCTTTGCCTCGCAGTAGACGAGTACATCTACGACGAGGAGAATAATAAGGCTAATAAG
>CAZDAB010000265.1:0-5004 GCA_964502855.1 uncultured Desulfobacteraceae bacterium
CTTGAATTTGAACTTTTTACGAAACCGTCTAAATCGGACTTTTTACGAGTTCATCTTATTTAAACCGATCGGTAATATTTTCTAAAATTTAAAGAGGCATCTTTAAACTTATTTCTTTTCTAAACAGACCACAATTGTAAAACTCCCGGCATCGGTTTTGAAAGGGATCGCAATCCTGGGGCCTTTTGTCATAGTTTCAAGCTTATGGTTTTTTCCGGTTATTACCGAGGGGATGGCACCATGAAATAGTTTGCCCATTTCCTCTAATTCTTTTCTCGCCTGTCCGGAGATCATGTTGGTTATTTCACCCACAGCATCTGAAACTTCATCGTTTAATTCCTTCATTTCCTCGCCGAACATGCTTGAAACAATTTTCAATATGCATAATTCATCAAATGTAACGGAAACAGTCCCGTTTGTTTCGCCCGTAAATCCGATAACACCGGAAACATCACCTTTAGCAACATTATCTTTTTTGATATAAGGCTTTCCTGCTTCGGATTTAGTAAATGCCATTGTTTCAAGAACATTCATGGTCGCATTGATAAATGGATTAATCATTTTTACATCCATTCCCTATCCCCCTTTATTTAGAGCTCACTCAAAAATAACTTCACGTTTTGGATGCCGATGCATCCCGACTGGCTGCGTTACGAAAACTCGAAATATGCTTGATATTCCTTAAGCTTTCGTGCCTCGCCGGCCGGGCGCATCAACTCCCAAAATTGTAAATTTATTTTTCCGTGAACCCTTAGTCATAAAAGCAAGTCATCTATTCCCGGATCGTTACCGAACGTCCTTTTCAATAATGATTTGGGAGTTGGGTTTTAGATTGCCCATACCCTTTTCCTGATCATGCAACTTTTTTTCAACAGATTCTATTTTATCTTCAAGATTGCTTGTTATTTTATGCAAAGCAAGTTGGTAAGCTTCCTGCTGGTTTTTTAGCAAGATATCAACAGCTTTCCGGTCAACCTTGACCGATTTAAGAGAGTCGATATCGGTCCTGATTTTTATCAGATCATTTTTGGAGCTTCCGACAAATTGGGAAAGATTTGCCAATTCTTTATTAAATGTATTATCAATGTGTTTAAGGTCTGATGCGATACTTTCCAAACCTCCGGGCAGCGGAGATAGTTTTTTTTCGATGGTTGCAATGTCGGTTTCCATTTTTTTATTGTCTGTTTTTATGGCAGATCTGATGTATTTTATAGCGGTTGTTGCTTTGTTCAGGTTTACCTGTATAGAAGCGGCACTCTTTTCAATTGCCTCAATCCTTTTACTAAGGGCATCTTCAAGATTAGCCTGTCGAACGGAAAGAGATGAGAATTTTGATTGGAGTTCTTTAGAAAGGGCCTTAACCCCCATGCTTCCCGAACTGTCCGTTCTGGAGATACTTTTTTTTAAATCGAAATAAACAGCAAGGGTTATTAAAAATATCAAACATGGGATGAGAATCGAGATACGGGTGATACGCTTGCTTAACTTTTCGACCTGAAGATCGTGGATGTCTTCTTGAGACTGGAAATCCGGTTTCTCATCATCTATACGCATTTTAAATCTGGAGTCACCATTGGTTGTCATTTTTATCTATTCCCACTCGATTGTACTCGGCGGTTTAGAACTGATATCATAAACGACTCTGTTTACGCCGACAACTTCATTGATTATTCGGTTTGATATGTTACCAAGAAATTTGTGAGGCAGCCTGGCCCAATCCGCCGTCATTGCGTCTTTGCTTGTTACCGCCCGAATAGCCACAATATTTTCATAGGTTCGACTGTCTCCCATAACACCCACACTTTTTATGGGCAGGAGGACGGCGAAAGATTGCCATAATTTTTTATAATATCCAATAGTTCTAATTTCTTCAAGCAAAATTTCATCGACATTTCTTAATATTGAAAGGCGTCTTTTGTTAATTTCTCCGATGATTCTTATTGCAAGACCCGGTCCCGGAAACGGTTGGCGCCATATCAAGTTTTCATCAAGTCCCAGTTCCTTGCCCAGGATGCGCACTTCATCCTTAAATAAGTACTTTAAGGGTTCAACAAGTTTTAATTTCATATTTTTTGGAAGGCCGCCAACATTGTGATGTGATTTGATGACCGACGTCGGGCCTCCGAAGGCAGATTGAGACTCAATGATATCCGGGTAGAGGGTTCCCTGGGCCAAAAAGTCAGCATCTTTTATCTTTCTGGCTTCGGCTTCAAAGACATTCATAAAGATTTTACCGATAATTTTTCTCTTTTTTTCCGGGTCGGTTACTTTGGAGAGTGCTTTTAAAAATTTCATTTTGGCGCTTACAAACCGGATATTGATTTCAAGATGTTGTTTTAGTGTTTTTTTGAGTTTTTCGGCTTCATCTTTTCTAAGCAGGCCGTTATCCACGAATATACACGTAAGATTTTTCCCCACAGCCTTGTGAATCAGTATTGCTGTGACAGAAGAGTCAACTCCGCCGCTTAAACCCAGAATGACTTTTTTATCCCCAATGGTTTCTCTTATTTGAGCAATCGAATTTTTGGCAAAGGACTTCATCGTCCAAGTACGTTTGCAGCCGCACACGTCAAAAAGGAAGTTGTGAAGCATTACTTTGCCCTTAGCCGTATGATGGACTTCAGGGTGAAACTGGAAACCGTAGAGATTTTTTTTGCCATGGACCGTTGCAGCTATTTTTGTGTTTTTAGTTGAAGCGGTTATTCTAAAACCGCGCGGCAGCTTTTCTATTGAATCCCCATGGCTCATCCAGCTCTTTGTTATTTGATCAACATCTTTAAACAGGCCTGCCTGTTCTTTTACTTTAAGCTCTGCAAAGCCGTATTCACGCTTTCGGGCTCTTTTTACCGTTCCACCGAGAGTGTTGATCATAAACTGCATACCATAGCAGATTCCAAGAACAGGAATCCCGAGATTAAAAATCGATTCATCGCATTTTGGACTGTTTTTTTCATAAATGCTTGAAGGCCCTCCTGAGAGAATAATCCCTTTGGGTTTCAGGCGGTTGATATAGGCAATATCAATATGCGGCGGATCGATCTGACAGTATACATGAAATTCTCGAACCCTGCGGGCGATAAGCTGGTTATATTGCGAACCAAAATCTATTATCAATATCATAAGTTTGCTCACTTAAACAATTTGCGAAAACATATTGAATATGTTAAAAGCGGTCAAAAATGTCAACTCCTATATTTAATTCTGTAAAACCGATGGTCAAAATTATTACCCAAATTTATGAAGTGCAGACGCCTTCCGAGGCTGAAAAGCTGATATCGCTCGGGGTGGATCATATCGGAAGTGTTATCGTCTCCCAAGAGTTATGGAAAGTTCCTTTGATAAGGGATACCATCGGTACGATTGATGGTTCAGGTGCCCGGAGCAGCTTGATACCGCTGTTTAGCGACATTGATGCAGTACTCCTTGCGCTCGATTATTATAACCCCGACATTGTCCATTTTTGTGAAGCATTCACCTTTCAAAATGATGTTTCCGGAACATATAAGGAACTTATACTATTGCAGGAGAATATTAAAAAAAGGTTTCCCGAGATCAAAATTATGCGATCTATTCCCATACCGCAATCCGGGATGACTGACCCTATGGACACTATCGAGCTGGCAAGGCTGTTCGAGCCGGTAAGCGATTATTTTTTAACAGACACCTTAATTGTAGAAAAATCCGGATATCTTTCTGAACATCAGCCGGTCAAGGGTTTTGTTGGAATAACCGGCAGGACATGCGATTGGAATATGGCTGTAAAACTGGTTAATTCAAGCCGTATTCCCGTAATATTGGCAGGGGGTATTACGCCCGATAATGTGTTTGATGGTATAATGCGTGTTCGTCCGGCAGGAGTTGACAGTTGTACCGGAACCAATGCGGTGGATTCGGAAGGAAGTTTAATAAGATTCAAAAAG
This sequence comes from uncultured Desulfobacteraceae bacterium, assembly GCA_964502855.1. Lineage (GTDB taxonomy): Bacteria > Desulfobacterota > Desulfobacteria > Desulfobacterales > UBA11574 > S5133MH16. Next base: position 3,921 of record CAZDAB010000265.1, read on the forward strand.
GATTTTGGCAAAGTCAAACGATTTGTTGATGAAACCCGAAAGGCAGAAAGAGCTATCGGACACAGACCCGCCTGCCATGCCAACTCAACCCCCAACCAAGCATGTTAGCTTTGGATGGTAAAGCGTTGTGGACAAGCAAGGCGAGGCAGAATGTGGCATAAGCGGGCAGATGAGCACGGATTATCAGACTGTCGAATATAAAGCCCTAACTGATAAAATTATTAGGACTTGCTATAGATTAAGTGTTACGTATTTAATAAGTTAAGAAAATAATTATCTGACTATACCTGCCCGCTTATGCTTCGCATGTCAGGCGGGTCTGTGAAAATCTGTGTCCAATTAGTCAATTAAAGGAGTTTTACCTTATGTATTACAGCAGCGATTTGAGAAAAGGTCTTAAAATCGAGATTGATGGAGATCCATACATTGTTGTTCAGTTTGAATTCGTCAAACCAGGAAAGGGACAGGCTCTTTATAAGTGCAAGCTGAAAAATATGCTGACCGGCGCCCAGTTCGATCGAACATTCAGATCCGGTGATAAATTTAACGAAGCAAACCTCGAAGAACTTGAATTGCAATATCTTTACTCAGACGGTTATCAATACTGTTTTATGAATACGTCGACTTATGTCCAGGACTATCTCACCAGGAATCAGTTAGGCGATTCCATTTATTTTTTAAAGGAAAACACGGTTTGCAATGTTCTTTTTTTCCAGGAAAGGCCTATCGGTGTTACATTACCCAATTTTGTCAATTTAAGAATTGCCCAGGCAGAACTTTGGGCAAAAGGAGATACCGCTACCGGCAGCACAAAACCGGCAACACTTGAGACGGGTTATGTGGTTCAGGTCCCTCCATTTGTTGAAGAAGGTGAACTTGTTCGGATCGATACCAGAAACGGAGAGTATGTGGAGCGTGTTAAAGAGTAAAGAATCCTGGCCCAAAGGACCATGTTTTTCAGGGCAAACTAAGAACATCCGTTTACGCGCCAGACCACGCACCGGGCGATCCTTTTAGATGATTATCAAGCTATAGAGCCTACGCATAAACTTACTTGAGGCACCCTAAAATTACAAATATGTAA
>CAZDAB010000266.1:0-4997 GCA_964502855.1 uncultured Desulfobacteraceae bacterium
GTTGAAAAAATCTTTATCTCAGGATTTATCCTGAGCAGTTCAGGTATGAACGCTTCAAGACCGGTTTTGTCAAAAACGCTGGCAAGCACATGTTTTACCTGTACAAGATCATCAATCTTTGCGACCACATTAATACTCATAGCTTCACCCTCTTTCCCCAAATTATTTGTTAAATCGTTTAAAAATTGCACCATGAAATCATGGGGTTCACAAGCCGGTTTTTAACTTCTCGATAAATTATAAAAGTCAATAACAACAATTGATTCATTAAAGCTTATTGAGAAATTGCTCTGGTCTCACGCTGTTTTTTGTTAATATTGGGTTCCGAATACTTACCTGTCATATGCTCAATTTTAACCTTAATAACCACCGTATTTTTTATTTTAACTTCCGGATAGTCAAATGATTCGCCCGAATAGTGTTGTATAATAATATCCAGAGCCCTGCGTTTTGATTCAAAATTGTCGATGAATGAAGCCTTGCCAAAACCGATAACACTTTTGTATTTCATTCCCCATTCACAGGCCTTATCCGATTTTATGGGTTCATAGTCAATATCAAATTCAAAACAGACGGAATTGTTCTTTTTTAGCATGTCGAGTTTTTTGCCCTGTCCGGCGGAATGAAAATAGAGTGTATTATCTTTATATCCAAAGCAGAGTGGAACAATATAAGGACGGTTTTTATCAGCCATTGCCAGCCGACATACCATTGATTGGCGGATGATCGATTCGATTTCGGCGTTATCCGTAATTTCTTTGTCTTTTCTTCTCATTATGTCTAATGCTTTAAATCCCAAATGCTTACACCCTCTGTTTTTGAATAGGCCGAGATGAACAAAAAATCTTGTTTTGACACGAACGGCATCACCATATATAGACAGAAACATTATATTTTGTCAGATATGTGAATTAAAGATGTTACTTACTGTTATTTAATCGTAAATTCAAGAGGATCCTATATAAAACATGTTTAATTTATTGATCGTGAGTATAATTTTCATATTCGGCATGTGCATCGGAAGCTTTTTAAATGTTTGTATTTACAGGCTGCCGACCTCAAAATCCATTGCAAATCCTCCCCGTTCAATCTGTCCAACCTGCAACAGCCCTATTCGATTTTATGACAATATTCCTGTGTTAAGTTATATCTGGTTAAAAGGCAGATGCCGCAATTGTGATGCATCGATATCTTTTCGCTATCCCATGGTTGAGCTGATGACTGGAATTGTTGCCATGGGTCTGCTGTTTAAGTTTGGTCTGTCCCTGGAAAGTGTGGTATATTTTGTTTTTATTTCATCTCTGCTCGTAATAGCCTTTATCGATCTTGATCACCAAATCATTCCGGATGTCATCACTCTTCCCGGAATCCCCATGGGTCTGGTTGCCTCTTTTGCACTGCCGACCGTTACTTTTAAAGCTTCGGTACTCGGGTTGCTTATCGGAGGGGGTAGTCTTTGGTTTGTTGCATGGGCATATAACCTGATCGCCCGCAGAGATGGAATGGGGGGCGGTGATATCAAACTTCTGGCAATGATTGGAACCATTATCGGCTGGCAAGGGGTAATTTTTACTATTTTTGCTTCATCGGTTATGGGTTCATGCGTTGGTATAACAATAATGCTGATCAAAGGCAAGAATATGAAGTTTGCTATCCCCTTCGGCCCTTTTCTGTCCATCGGCGCAATTGCTTATGTTTTTTTTGGATCGCAGATTATAGCCTGGTATTTTAGTTAGTTTCCATCCAGAAATTGCCCTTTTCCGCAATCTCTGCGTTAATATACGGAATTACTTGTGCGGCGTACCGCTTGTACGCCTCCGCGTAATTCCTTGATTTGACTCGGGGCGTCCATGCCCCTCGCCCTTACGGGCGGCTATTCAGCCGTCCAATTCCGCTATCCTGCAGAATTGTCCTTGACCTTGCGAAAAATTGCTAATTTCCGCATTGGAAACATAATTTGTGCCCAATATAGATTTATAGATAGACACGAGTTAACCACATGAAGCTATAAAATCAGCTATGCAATGGCTACTTTAAGATACAAATCCCCCCGTAGACCGTCGGGTGTTGTTTTGCCCAAACCTTTCAGCCGCAGTTTGCTCCCTTCTTGTACTCCGGCGGGCACGGATACTCTTACCAGCCGTTTTTGAAATCCCCAGGGGATGTTTACCAGCTTGAGTGTCCCGGTAAGGGCCTCAAATGAGGTGATGGTTATCGTGCCATAGAGATGGGGATCTTTTCCGGGACCTACGGGCCGGATCACCTGCAGGCGGTGCGTTTTTCTTTTTGCGGTCACCTTGCGCATTTGGGCGCTGACACCGGTTCCAGGGAAGGCAAGCAAAATCTTTAAATAGATAATACCGAAAATAAAACCGCCGATATGAGCCCACCAGGCAATACCGCCAATACCCCCGTGGCTCCCGGCAGCACTGATAAACTGGATAAAAAACCAGAGACCTAAAAAGAAGAACGCCGGAATTTCAACAAACCAGGGGATAAAGATAATGGGAATCAATGTTAATATTTTTGCATGGGGATAAAGAATCAAATAAGCGCCCATGACACCGGCGATAGCCCCGCTGGCTCCGATGGTAGGGATATTGGAATGAAGATTAATGATAATATGGGAAAGACCGGATGTAATTCCGCAAAGCAGGTAAAAAACCAGATAACGAACCGGCCCGAGGCGATCTTCGATATTGTCGCCAAAGATGTAAAGAAACCACATATTACCCAGAAGATGCCAGAATCCGCCGTGGAGAAACATGAAAGAGAGCAAAGAGAAAAGCTGCTGGCTCGTAGTAAAATAAGATGTAATTTGGGGGATCGAATAACGGGCGGGGACAAGACCATAAATATAGGTAAAACGATTTAAATCCGGAACCAGCGATATCTGTACCAGATAGACAACCACGTTGATACCAATGATCGTATTATTGACAACCGGATAATTTTTAGAAGGTATTGTATCACGTATGGGTATCATACGACCTAATCTGCTGTCTGAATTCGCATACTAATATCCACGCATCTTGCAGAATGGGTCAGGGCTCCTACGGATATGATATCTACTCCGGTATCCGCCAGGGATTTAAGAACGTTTTTTGTTACATTTCCCGACACTTCAACAATTGCCCTTCCACCAATAAAGGCTGCGGCCTCTTTTATCTGTTCTCTGCTCATATTGTCGAGCATGATAACATCTGCACCGGCGTTCAGAGCTTCCTTGACCTGGTCCGGAGTGGACACCTCTACCTCTATTTTGACAAGATGGGGTACCTTGGTCCGGATACTTTCAACAGCCTTTTTTATACCCCCACAGACAGCATGGTGATTATCCTTGATCAAAACACCGTCATATAGCCCCATCCTGTGGTTATAGGCTCCGCCCACTCTAACGGCATATTTTTCTAATACACGCCAGCCGGGTGTGGTTTTGCGGGTATCGACAAGACGCACCCTTTTATTTTTGAGTTCATCCACATATGAACGCACACAGGTGGCGATGCCCGAAAGTCGCTGAAGAAAATTCAAGGCGGTTCTCTCACCGGAAAGCAGCGCGCGAAGTTTACCCTCAACGGTTACTATGATTTCACCTTCTTTTACAAAATTGCCGTCAATATGCACGGGCACAACCATAACTTTGGCGTCAAGGTGCTTAAAAACCTGACAGGCCACATCAAGGCCCGCAAGGATAAAAGGCTCTTTGGCGATGATGACCCCTTTACCTTCAAGATCGGGATCCACGAGATTATCCGTTGTGATATCTCCCGGGCCAATGTCTTCTTTCAGTGCTATTTGTATGAGATGCTCTGTTGAATTCATAATAGACTCGGGTTATGCTCCAAGCTCTTTGATTTTATTCAGATGGGACAGCAGTTTTTGCTGTTTTTCAACAAGAAGATCGTGCTTTGCTTTTACTTTTTCCACTACCTCTACGGGCGCCTTTCCGAGAAAATCTTCATTGTTGAGTTTCTTTAAAACCGTGGCCGATTCATTAGTCAGTTTATTGATTTCCTTTTCAAGCCGTTCAATTTCCTTTGCAAAATCGACAATTCCCTCTAATGAAACAAAAATCGTAGCATCATTTACTACAGCCGTTGCCGCAGATTTTGGTCTTTCAACCGCATTTCCCACAGACAAAGATTTTAGTCCGGCAAGGTTAATGATCATGTTCCGGTACTGTTGTATGGTTTTGTTTGTTGATTCGTTTTGGGACTGGGCCGAAACGGCCAGGGATAATGACGGTGAAATGTTCATCTCGCCCCTAATATTTCTGATGCCTGTTATGATCCCTGAGATAAGGCTCATATTTAATTCTGCTTCCTCATCCCGTTTTACGCCATCATCATTGTCGGAATATAAAGGAAATGCTGCTTTCATGATGGCACCTTGTGTGCCCGGAAGTTTATGCCAGATTTCCTCTGTAATAAAAGGTGCAAAAGGATGAAGCAAAACCAGTGTATCATGCAGAACACGCCACAACACGCTTAGAGTTGCTTGTTGCCGGTTCTGTCCCTCTTTTCCGTACAATGTCGGTTTAATGGCTTCAAGATACCAGTCACAGAACTCATGCCACACAAACTTGTAAAGCTCTCCTGCCGCATCATTAAACCGGTAACTATCAAGCCCTTGGGAAACTTTGCCGCTTACACGATAGAGTCTGGACAGGATCCACCGATCCACAAGGGAAAGCGGTTGGGGTGTTATGTTTTTATACGGTTTATTTATGTGTGTCAGGGCAAAACGGGCGGCGTTCCAGATCTTGTTGATAAAATTACGGTAGCCTTCAACGCGCTTCTCAGACATCTTCACGTCTCTGCCCTGGGCTGCAAAAGCGGCCAGGGTAAAGCGGAAGGCATCGGTTCCATAGCGGTCAATAACGCTCAAGGGATCGATGACATTTCCCGTGGACTTGCTCATTTTTTTGCCTTCTTCATCGCGCACCAGGGCATGCACATAAACATCTTTAAAGGGCACATCCTTCATGAAATGGA
>CAZDAB010000267.1:0-4996 GCA_964502855.1 uncultured Desulfobacteraceae bacterium
AGTGTCTGGAACCAGATGAAGCGATTCAACATTAAATTTAAAAAAAGTGCATAAAGCCTGATCTGTGGCATAATATTTGCTGCCTTATCTCATCGGGGTTTTACTTGGCAACCTCCATTTTTATATTACCCCCCTTCTTAATGACAGATCGGCCCTTGAGGGATAGGTCCTCGGGGCCGATTTGTTAAATGGCAAAAATCATACCCATTGACAGCAAGATACACAAAAAGAATTGATAAAATTTAACAGGAAATTATCTCCATGGCAGGATTTAAAGAAAAAGAAAAGATAGGTGCGGTTATGGTGGTGGGTGCGGGCATTGGCGGCATGCAGGCATCTCTTGATCTGGCGGAGTCCGGATTTTTAGTCTATTTGGTTGAAGCCTCGCCGGCCATCGGCGGGGCAATGGCTCAACTGGACAAGACCTTTCCCACCAACGATTGTGCCATGTGTATTGTTGCTCCCAAACTGGTGGACGTGGGGCGCCATCCCAACATTAAGCTGTTGACCTCTGCCACAGTGGAAAATGTTGATGATTTAAACGGAAACTTCAAAGTTACTGTCCACAAGACGCCACGATATATAGACCCGTCAAAGTGCACGGCCTGTGGAGATTGTGCCTCAGCATGCCCGGTGGTCCTTCCGAATGAATATGAGGAGGGGTTATCCATCCGGAAAGCCGTTTATAAAAAATATGTCCAGGCCATTCCCGGAGCCTTTGCCATTCAGAAAGGGGACACGGCACCTTGCCGGCTTGAATGCCCCGCCGGAATCAATGTTCAAGGATATGTGCAGATGGTAGGTCAGCGGAACTATCGGGAGGCGCTGAAAATTATCATGGAAGACCTTCCCTTGCCCGGAGTGATCGGCAGAATTTGTCCCCATCCCTGTCAAAACGTATGTCGAAGAACGGAAGTGGACGAAGCCGTGGCCATCCGGGATTTAAAACGTTTGGCCGGGGACCAATATGACCCCCGGGATATAGAAATAACGTGTTTGCCTCAAAGAACGGAACGCGTCGCCATTATCGGCTCGGGACCGGCAGGGCTTTCGGCGGCTTTTCATCTGGCCAAAAAGGGGATATTATCGACTATCTTTGAAGCGCTGCCGGAACCCGGCGGTATGCTGAGGGTAGGTGTTCCCGAATTTCGTCTACCCCGTGAGGTCCTGGACCGAGAGATCGAGGTCATTACCAATCTTGGGGTTGAGATCAGGACCAACACACCCCTGGGATCGGATTTGACCCTTGATGGCCTTTTTGAGCAAGGGTACCAGGCGGTGTACCTTGCCATGGGTGCCCACAAAGGGATTGATCTGGGAGTTCCCGGTGAACAATCTCAGGGAGTCCGGCAGGGGGTGGATTTTCTTAAAGAAGTTAATCTGACGGGAACGGCGCTTGTCGGGAACAAGGTTGCCATTGTGGGCGGCGGCAATGTGGCCGTTGACGTGGCGCGCTGTGTTCTCAGACTGGGTGCCCAAGCGGTGAATATTCTTTATCGCCGAACGCGTAACGAAATGCCGGCATGGGAGGAGGAAATTCAGGCTGCGGAGTCAGAAGGGGCCAAAATATCCTATCTGACGGCTGTCAAAGAGGTATTGGCTACGGATGGAAAGATAGCGGGCTTGCGATGCATACAAATGAAGCTCGCGGAACCGGATGCATCGGGAAGGAGAAGGCCTGTTCCGATTCCGGGAAGCGAATATGAGATGGCCGTGGATCAGCTCATTGTTGCCATCGGTCAAGAACCGGCACTTTACGGCCTTGAGGGTGTTGCCGGGCTCACCATTTCCCGCCGGGGGACCATTGAAGTGGATCCCGTTACCTATGCCACAACCCGGGAGGGAGTTTTTGCAGGAGGAGATGTGCAGACCGGTCCCGGGGTAGCCATCGGGGCGGTTGCTGCGGGACGTGAGGCCGCAGAGTCCATGGTCCGATATCTGGACGGTCGGGATATGGCCCAAGGGCGAAAGGCTATTCCCAAAGCCCATCCGGTGTATCGTCCCATTCCCAAGGACCAAAACAAACAGCCCAGCGCACGCATGCCGGAACGTCCTGTGGCGAAACGACGGTCAAATTTCAAGGAAGTGGCCTTGGGATATGACCCGGAGACCGGTGAGGCTGAAGCCGCTCGGTGCTTAAATTGCGGATACTGCTGTGAGTGTTTTCAGTGTGTTCAAGCCTGCGATGCCGGTGCGATTACCATTGATACCCACCGGCAGCAGCCTGAAGACGTGGAACTGAATGTTGGCGCCATGATTTTGGCACCCGGTTTTCAGTCATTTGACCCATCCGGGTTTGATGTCTATAGCTATACCAAGCATCCGAACATTATCACCTCCATGGAATTCGAAAGGATTCTTTCAGCTTCGGGACCCACTGAGGGGCACCTGATTCGCCTTTCGGATCGAAAGGTGCCGAAAAAGATCGCGTGGATACAGTGCGTGGGTTCCCGGGACATAAACCAGTGCGATCATGGTTACTGCTCCTCGGTGTGCTGCATGTATGCCATTAAAGAGGCCGTCATTGCCAAGGAGCATAGCAAACATGATCTTGACTGTGCCATTTTTTTTATGGACATGCGTACCGCAGGCAAAGGCTTTGAAGCGTATTATGATGACGCGAGGAAAACAAAGGGGGTCCGATTTATCCGTTCTCGTCCCCACAGCATAGAGCCTGATCCGGCCAGTGATGACGTTCGGATCCGGTACGTGAGCGAAAGGGGAAAGGTCAGAGAAGAACGCTTTGATATGGTGGTTCTTTCTGTGGGATTGGAGACCTCGCCAGAGGTAGTGGAACTGGCACGGAACCTTGATATAAAACTGACCCCGGGCCGTTTTTGTGAAACCGATTCCTTTGTTTCTGTGGCTTCTTCAAAGGATGGCATCTATGTTTGTGGGGCTTTCCAGGGACCCAAGGACATTCCGGAATCGGTCATGCAGGCCAGCGCTGCAGCCGGCGCTGCCATGGGCCGTTTGGCGCCTGTTAGAAATACCCTGGTGAAAGCAAACTGTCAGGACTATCCCATACAGAAAGATGTTTGTGGGAAGGTGCCTCGCATAGGGGTTTTTGTCTGCCATTGAGGCCTTAATATCGGGGGCGTCGTGGACGTTCCGAAAGTGAGAGCATATGCAGCAACCCTGCCGAATGTTGTGGTGGCCGACAGAAATCTGTTCACCTGTTCCCAGGATACCCAGGAGAAAATTAAAGAGTATATACAAGAATATGATCTAAACCGTGTCGTGGTTGCCTCCTGCACTCCCAGAACCCATGAGCCTTTGTTCAGAGAAACACTTCGACAGGGGGGGCTAAACAAATATACCTTTGAGATGGCCAATATTCGTGATCAATGTTCATGGGTACACATGCACGAACCGGAAAAAGCCACTGAAAAGGCCAAGGACCTGGTGAGAAGCGCTGTGGCCAAGGCAAAGCTGATTCAACCCCTTGTGGATGTTTCCGTACCGGTTAATCATAATGGGTTGGTGATCGGTGGGGGTGTGGCCGGTATGGTCAGCGCCCTGGATCTGGCTGAACAAGGGTTTAAAACTTATCTGGTTGAAAGGGCAGACAAATTGGGCGGCCAGGCCCTTAAACTCTACGCTTCGTATCAGGGAGACAGGGTACAGCCTTATGTTGAAAACCTGATTGACCAGGTAAATCGCCACCCCCTGATCCATGTTTACCTGAATACGACCATCCAAGATGCCTCGGGTTTTGTGGGGAACTTCACATCCAAATTGGTTGACAAGCAAGGCAAAGAGACTCAGGTGGACCATGGGGCCATCATCATAGCCACCGGAGGGAAACCCTACACGCCCAAAGAATACCTATACGGAAAAGACCCCAATGTTTTGCTTTCTCTGGAGCTTGATCAGGAGTTTATAAGGGGGAGTGACAGGCTCAAGCATACAGAATGCGCGGTATTTATTCAGTGCGTGGGCTCCAGGGAACCTGAGCGGCCGTATTGCAGTAAGGCATGCTGTACCCATTCCATTCAGAGCGCCTTGACCCTCAAAAAATTAAATCCTGACATGAACATATACATCCTGTATCGCGACATCAGGACCTCCGGAGAAAAGGAAAGGCTCTATACGGAGGCCAGGGCAAGGGGCATTCTGTTTATTCGCTATGATCCGGAGGACCCGCCCAAGGTTGAAAAGGAGAATGCAAGGCTTACGGTAACGGTGACCGACCATGTCCTGCAAAGACCACTTCAAATATCCCCGGACATGATCATCCTGGCGACGGCGGTTGTCCCCCATGACACCCGATCGCTTTCCAAACTTTACAAAATTTCCACAACACCGGAAGGCTTTTTCCTGGAAGCGCATATGAAACTCAGACCTGTAGATTTTGCTACTGACGGCATGTTTTTAGCAGGGCTTTGCCACTTTCCAAAACCGATTGAGGAATCCATTGCACAGGCAAAGGCGGCGGCGGCACGGGCTACAACTATTCTGGTTAAAGAGTCAATAGACATGGAACCCATTGTTTCGGTGGTTGATGAGGATACCTGCAACGGCTGCGGGATCTGTGAAAGGGTGTGTCCATATGGCGCCATGCATTTAATAGAAATCACTGGCCTGATAAAGGCGAAAAGCACCCCTGCATCCTGCAAGGGATGTGGGCTGTGTGCTGCAAGCTGCCCTTCAAAGGCGGTTGATATGTGCCATTTTAGTCAACATCAAATAAGGGCGCAAATTTGCGCTTTGGCTTAGGAGCTTTTTACATGTCAAATCCATTTGAACCCAAAATAGTGGCCTTTTTATGTAACTGGTGTTCATACGCCGGGGCAGATCTGGCCGGGGTGTCCAGGTCCCAATATCCGCCAAATATCCGGGTTATTCGGGTCATGTGCACCGGAAGGATTGATCCTGTTCTCATTCTGGAGGCTTTAGCAAGCGGAATCGACGGTGTGTTTATCGGCGGGTGACATCCCGGGGAATGTCATTACCTGGAAGGTAATCTATATGTCAGAAGACGGGTCTTGATGAC
>CAZDAB010000268.1:0-4987 GCA_964502855.1 uncultured Desulfobacteraceae bacterium
AAGTTTACTATTTTTGTAAAAATATTTATACAAAATCTAAAAACTTTAAAAATTCATAATCATTAGTTGCATTAAACCTTTTATTTTTTAGGAAAGCAAAAAATTAGCATAAATTAATTATATAAACATCAAAACCTTTTTTAACATAAAATAATAAAGCTTAATAAATAATATAACCAAAGGTATAACCAGGGCTACGGTTTTTTCAAGCAGACTTAAGGGACCGGATTTTTCCTTAAAAAATTTAGGAATTCCCCAAAAAAACATGCACTTGGTGTTTTTGGTGCTTTGAATGTAATGCGGGCAATGGGTACAGTAAAATTTGTAGATGACCATAACAAGCAAGATACAGGTTATTATATAAAAAATTAACCATAGAATTGAATCCTTGGCAATGGCGATACATGCCGTAATAAACGGTACGGAAACAACCAGGTTCCAGTAAAGAAAATCACGAAATTTATGCTGTGTCTTTAATTGTGTTTCCTGTTCATTCATATCCTTTTCCTCCTTTATGTTACATCCGCGTCATCCCTTTTTCAGGAGAGCATCCAGCAATAGAACGGGATCAGTTGCGGACATGATTGTTACACGGAAAAACCGCCCAGCTTGGTTTCAAGATATTCGGCAATACCTTCGCGTCCTCCTTCTCGCCCCAGTCCGCTTTCCTTCATACCTCCGAAAGGAGCCGCGGCCGCTGTGGGATTAATATCGTTAATGCCGATAATACCGAAATGCAGGCCTTCAAACATTCGCACGGCACGGGAAAGGTTAGCCGTATAAACATAAGCGGCCAGACCGTAAATGGTGTCATTGGCCATTTCCAAAACCTCTTCCTGGGTATCAAACGCAATAATCGGAGCCACCGGGCCGAAAGTTTCTTGACGATATATCAACATGTCCGGCGTTACATCATTTAAAACCGTGGGAGCATAGAAGTACCCTTTGTCAAGATTGTTATCCATCAACCTTTGGCCGCCGCAGACCAGCGTTGCACCTTTATCCAGAGCATCGGAAACTTGTCGTTCCACCTTTTCCAAGGCCGCAGAGTTCACCAACGGTCCAATGCTTACGCCGTTTTCAAAGCCGCTGCCCGCACGCATTTTGGAGACACGGCTTTTAAATTCCTTTATAAAGGGATCCACGATACTGCGATGGACGAAGATTCTGTTGGGACTGATACAAGCTTGTCCGGTGTTCAAAAATTTAACCAGTACAGCGCCCTTGGCGGCATACACCGGGTCGGCGTCATCAAATACAATAAACGGAGCGTGGCCGCCAAGTTCTAAAGAGACGCGTTTTACCTGTTCTGCTGCTTTTTTAGCCAGGATCTTGCCGACTTCTGTAGATCCTGTGAAGGTAATCTTTCGAACCAAAGGATTGGTGATAAAGGTTTCGCCGATGGGGGCAGGATCCCAAGCGGTGACAAGGTTGGCAACACCGGCAGGAATTTCCGCCTTTTCGAAAATCTTGAAAATTTCAACAGCGCAAAGAGGAGTGAGTTCTGACGGTTTCAACACAACCGTGCAGCCTGCGGCCAGAGCCGGAGCCACTTTCCGGGTTATCATGGACATGGGATAGTTCCAGGGCGTAATGGCCGCCACAACTCCTACCGGCTGACGCATCACTATAAATCGCTGGTCGGGACGGGGCGCCGGAATTGTCTCGCCATAGACCCGCTTAGCTTCTTCCGCATGCCAGAGCAGGAAATCCGCACCGTATTGAATTTCTCCCCGGGAGGCTTTCAGCGGTTTGCCCTGCTCCTCAGTCATGACCCGTGCTAAGTGCTCCCTGTGTTCCATCATCAACTGATAGGCCTTGTAAAGGTAGTCCGAACGCTGATGAGCGGTCAGGCACGACCAGCGGTCGAAGGCATGCCGGGCGGAATCGATCGCCTTTTGTGCATCGTTACGATCTCCATTTGCAACCTCCCCTATCTTATCGCCATTTGACGGGTTTAAAACGTCAAAGGTTGAACCGTCGTTTGCATTGACCCATTCACCGTTTATGTACATCTTTGATATATAGTTATGTGCTTTCATATGCTTATTCTACAACTAAAGGGTTATGGTTATTAAATCGTAACAAATCATAATAAATCGTCAAGGGTAAATGTATGCTATAAGCACCTCACAATAATTAAACCCATTAAGACAGGGTAACAGAATCACATTATTTTTAGTATACAATGCGATATCAAAAAATAAGCGATGCCTGAACTCATGAGGCATACACATAACAGCCAGAAATGTCTGTACACGGCTCCCATACCGGCATTGAAATATTCATTTGAGAGAATAAGACACAGATGAAGCGGTGAAAGGAGTACGCCGGAGAAACCACACACCATTGTCAGCATGACATATGGCAGAATAAAACGTGTCTCACCAAGAGAATGGATCAATGGAATAAGTATGGGAAGTGTGACACCGACAAATGCGATGGTAATTCCGGTAATTAGTCCTACCAGGAACGGCAGTATTACGGCAATCAACATGAGTGGAACTTTAAGCATGATGAGTTCGCGACTTATTGCTTCTACCGCATGGCTGTCTTCCAAAATACCCTTAAAAATCAAAATTGATGCAACGATGTACATCATATTCAAATTTTGAGGGTTGCTTATCACTTTCCATATTTTATCTTTGGACAGACTATTTTTATACCATACCCATCCGATGGACATTAAAAGCGCAAGGATAAGACCGATCTCTTTGGAAATAGAAAGATGTGGAAATAAATAAGAAAAACATATTCCCATGCAAAGACCCGGTATTATCACGAGCAAAATAGGTATCATCTCTCTGAAGAAGGGCCATACGGTGATATCGGAATTATGACCGGGGGGGGTGCCGGATGTTTGATGAAGATTTTTTAACGGCAGGTAGCCAAGGTATACCGCCAGCATGGTGATGGGACACATGAAGCATATAAACGTAAAAATATTAATATTCGCTATAACTGTCGCCAGCAATACACCCGGGTATAAAGGCCACCAATATTCCCAGATATGGCGAAACCAGTAATTGATAAAACTAAGTTTATCACCGGAAAGGTCTGACTGCATTCCAAGGTCTTTCACCATGGGAGCAGAAAAAACAGCGCCGCCCGGCATTGGCAAAAGACCTATCAGGGCCGGAAAGACAATAAGATTTATTTTAATATTTGTGATTAATCCCTTAAATTTTCCAAGAAGACGTTTCATCTGACCGGATAGTTCAAGGCTGCTGCTAAGGACTAAAATTAGAGAAACAATGAGTGCCAAAGACAATGTTTTCGGATATACAATGGATCCGGCCATTGAACCGATCATTGCCTTGGGGTGCAACCCAAAGAAAAAGCTTAACAAGATTGCCCCCAGCACAAAGGTATGACCCAATGAGAGCTTCTTTCTGATCAAAAAAAGCACAAATACAAATACGATCAGAACCCTCATTATAGCGGGTATTTGCTGTAAAACAGACATATTCTTAACCGTTTTCAGGTTCAGGGTTTACCGGTTATATTTTAGAATTTTACTTTGGGAGCCGCCTGTTCCGCCTCGGGCACTTTATAGTATTCTGCGCTTGAGACACCCGCAAACATTGCATAGAACCTTCCCATAAAAGTCCGGATATAGGTGTTCAGGATTTGAACCGACTCATTATATCGTTTTCGTTCCACGGCGATTCTGTTCTCCGTCCCCTCAAGGCTGTCTTGAAGTTTTAGAAACGATTCATTGGCCTTCAAAACCGGGTATCTTTCCTGGAGCAGAAGAAGTCTCGAGAGCGTCCCCTCAAGCAAGTTTGAAGCATTAATCTTGCCTTTTACATCCTTTGCCTGAAAATACAGGGTCCTTGCCTGTGCGATATTTTCGAACAGCTCTTTTTCATGCGTTGCATACCCTTTTACCGTTTCAACAAGATTTGGGATAAGGTCGTATCTTCTCTTTAACTGATTTTCCACCTGGGCCCATTTCCCTTTAACATTTTCATCCATGCTAATAACTGTATTATAACCGGATATTATTTTTCCCAATAACATAAAACCGACAACCAGGATGATTCCTAACGTGATGAGTATGATTTTAAATTTTTTTGACATAATAGTCCTCCGATGAATTATTAGTAAAAAATTAAGTAACCGTTCACGGATACAAGATTAAAAACCAACGAGTGTCCATCCATAAATTTATATTGGGCACAAATTAAGTTTCCAATACAGAAATGAGCAATTTTTCGCAAGGTCAAGGAAATCAAGGAACCAAAATCCACCGCCTAATTTTACGAATTCCTTTATTAATAAGGTTCTATGGCAATTTTGCTTGCACCCAAGTATTACATCTAAATCTTTATAAACCTATGGTTTATAATACTTCTACAATTTTGGTGGTGAATTTAGGGGAATTGCGCGGAGGCGTACAAGTGGTACGCCGCACAAGTAATTCCGCAGATTGACGCAGAGATTGCGGAAAAGGGCCATTTCTGGATGGACACTACCAGCCCCCGGACGCACCGCCTCCGCCGAATCCGCCGCCACCGCCACCTCCGAAACTACCGGATCCGCCGCTTCCCCATGATCCCCTTCTTCCACCCATGGATGAAAACAAAAGAAGCATTAGAAATAGTCTCGGATTTTTAATAAACAGGATCACCATGATAATAAGAAATCCGATAGTCATTAGCGTATGCAAGAGGCCACCGGGTTTATCTTTTATTATGGGCTGAACGTGACGATTTACGGTCGGCATACCTTGTATCTTAACTCCCGCATCCACGGCAATTTCATTGGCCATTGCCACGGCCGTGAGAAAAATACCCTTTGAGTATTCACCTTTTCTGAACAAAGGCACCAGAAAATTGCGGCCCAGACTGCCGACCATGCTGTCCGGAAGCACGCCTTCGAGTCCGTAGCCCACTTCGATCCTGTATTTTCGGTCTGTTACGGATATAAGGAACAGCACGCCATTGTCTTTTCCCTTTTGACCGAGTTTCCATTTGTCATGGGC
>CAZDAB010000269.1:0-4987 GCA_964502855.1 uncultured Desulfobacteraceae bacterium
GACGATTAGAATAAACACGCAATATCGGTTCCGCAGAATTCTGCGTATGCGATATTTTATAATTTCCGTACATACGGAAAAAATTAAATTGGCTGGATAGAGGGCTGTGTGAATGGTCTGTCGTCTGGAGATGGGATACTGGCTGTTCCGATGCTGAAAAACACCGTTATTTCCCCCTAATAACACCTTGTTTTTCCGTAGTTTTCATTACACTAGCTGAACGATTTGACAGAGGGGTCAATTACACTTGTTGTAATTTCTAACATTCTGTAATTACGCTGGTATTACAGTTTTATTGGGATTTCTGCCTTATTGTAATTACACTTCTGGGGGTACATTACATACACAATATTCATTATAGAATTTATTTGCCATTGCAGGCACAATTTTTTGTTTTAGAACACTGCACCGGGTGTGCTAGATTTGTGTCATTTTTATTTATTGCTATTTCGATTATTTTATTTATTTTGATTTTTGGAAGGAACTTATATCGAAGATTAAGATTAGGGAATGTAAGGGAAAGTCCGTGTATCAAGTGTTTGTCTTGCATTTTAATTACAGGGACTTACCGTGCTCATAACCCGAAGGTCGTTGGTTCAAATCCAGCCCCCGCTACCAAAAATAACAACAAGGATTTAGATAAATGTCTAAGTCCTTTTTTATTTCAAATTTAGAATACCCAACACTATACCCATCAGAGTTCCCACTTCTTTTTTTAATGATTTGCACAAAAATCGTATAATCTACGGTTTCTTATATTTCCCTGGGTTAAGGTCAGAAATCTTGCCGGTTCGGTTCTTGCCCTGTCTGCAAAGACGATTCCGGATGATTGGCAAAGTTGTTACGGTTACCGTCCGGTTCTTATGGAAATGCTTGTAGATCAAAAACGATTCAAGGGTATTTGTTATCAAGCCGCAACTGGATTCACCTGGGAGCGACCACGGGCCCAGGACGGATGGACCGGGAGAATAAACGGCATGGGATGGCTGTCAAAGAGATTTATGTTGATCCGCTGTGTAACCGATTTCGGCAAGAGCTGTTGGCTCGATGAAGGTGATGGATTATGGATACCGCCCGCGTTGCTTATGCCCTTGAAGCTGAGCGTAAGGAGCTGTTTCGGCATATGATTCATGATGAAGTTGATAAATGGATCCATGAACTTTTGGTGGGTTTTGATAAAGACTGCCAATCTGCCCTTATGGAGTTGAGCGATACAATAAGGTCTTTGAAAATTATAAACGAGCAAATTCGCCCGAGTATTAATTTCTTTTAGACATCCATATATAAACCACCCCTACTCCAAAAATTGTCATCAGTGTCAGTGTGGCAATCGGGCCTAATTTTAGAACAACCCAACTTAATCCTATAATAGGTAATAGGCTGAAACGAGTAATTGCTTTAAGATTATCATGTTTTGAAATATAATCAGCGATAACAGGTGAATAAGAATAGTACATGCGAACAAATCTTCGACCTAATTTATTGGTCAGTAAATGTTTGTCTCTGAACTTACGCAGGATCTTGACATGTGGATCAATTGGAGAGCCATAAGATGCCGTGGCTATGAAACAGCTGGCTATGATCCATTTGGAGTCCCCATCACAGTTTAGGCAGATTATTGCCCAAAGGCAACCTTTCTCATTATTTATAGCATTTTCTTCTGCATCAGCTAATTGAGAGGCATATGCGATATCCGGAGGATATGAAACGGCATATGCGTAACCATAATATACGAGTTCAAGATTTACAAAGACCCCATTCACATAAACATACCTTAAAAGTCTTTCGTCTATATCTGTTTCTGATACATCTTTTTCTAAATATACTGTTTTCCCTGCAATGAGTGATGATAGTTTTTGAGTTGCTTCCGTCGAGCAAGTTTCCCCTGCTTCTGGAACATCTATCCCAAGTAATCTAACATGGTTACCATCAGTTAATTCAAATGTACTACCGTCAATAACTCTTTGAACCTTATAATATCCATCCGGATAATCTGCTAAACCTATATCAGGAAAAATTAATAGGGATATTATGGAAAGGTATAAAGTTATAATGATCAAACGATTATGCATTTAAAATTTTAAGTCCTGTTTGCCGGAACTACTTTTTTTCGTAATATAACATATTGCTCTTGAAGCATCATTTATCACATGTTTGTTTGTAATAATTGTAGCTATCCAGACCAAGGTTTTTTTTCCTTCTTTATCTTTACCCAGTGCGCGCCAATTCATGAAAGTCAGTATTGAACCGAATAATGGTGTAAACAATAAGCTCCAAACACCGATTGCATTTGGATTCTATAACGGTAGGTTTATGCAATCTTGGAACGCAATTTCAGATGCATCTTTTTCTTTATCTCTTGATTCTTCAATTTCTGTCAATTCCTTTTTCGCAGAAATTAATTGCTCGGGTTCAGGAAAATTACGCACGATCTCTTTTTGGGGTGTAAGCGGTAGCTGTATAGTAGGGGGAGCCGGCATAGATTTTAGCCGCTCTTTATCTGCCGGTTCAAAATCTTCAGTACCGGCATCTGGTTCACGATCTTGACTGCCGTGTTCCGGATACTGTTTTTTCTTGACATGTTTTTGATACCGATTCCGGAAAGCAAGGACAAAAACAATAAGGATAAAAATTATGGCAATTATTACCTGAATCTTGCACGAGTCGGAGGTTTTCATATGCCCCGATCGCGGGATTTCCGCTTCGCTTCAACAAGGCACTAAGGGTGAAGTCATAGTGAACTATTACGGACCCTTAATAACCCGTCAAGGCGGACAAGCGCAGCTCGAAGATCCCGGCGCTTAAAGCGGGGAGATGAAAGCCTCCGGATCGCCCCCATTCGCCCACCCTTGATTTCATTTTCGTGCTGGACAAACCATCAAAAGAGTCTTATTTTATTCATTTTTGATAAATTGTCGCCTACGGGTAACCGGCGAAGATATGATTCGTGACAAATTGAGGAAAGGAAATTCCATGCAAATCGGATTGTTAGGTCTGCCCAACTCCGGCAAGACAACCATTTTTAACGCCCTGACACGATCGAAAGCCGAGGTCGGCGCTTATGTGAACAACAAGGCCAAACCCAACGTTGCCGTTGTTGAGGTGGGCGACGAACGCATCGCCCGCCTCACGCAGCTTTACCACCCCAAAAAAACGACCTATGCCACTATCGAGATCGTCGATTTTGCCGGATTTGTCCAAGGCTCGGCCCGCAAAAACGATTCTTTCAGCGCGCAGATGAATCTTGTCCGCAACCTCGATGCCATTGCTCTGGTTATCCGTAATTTTGGTGATGACGTGACGGGCAGTCCCATGCCGCTGGCCGATATCGATACCATGGTCACGGAATTTATCCTGACGGATATGATCGTCACCGAGAAAAGGCTCGAGCGCATCGCCTGGAGCACTACGCGCGGCAAAAAGACCAACACAATGCAACTGGAAGAAAAGCTTCTTCATAAGATACTCGAAGCATTATACCGCGGGCAGCCCGTGCGGGGTTTGACGTTGAACCCCAACGAACAAAAGCTGATCAGCGGCTTTCAGTTTTTAACCCATAAGCCGTTTTTTGTCATTCTTAACTCCGGAGAAAATAACTTCAACCGCAACCCGGAACTGCTGGCTGAAATAGAAGAAAAATACAAGGTTATCGAATTTGCGGGGAACTTCGAAATGGAGCTGGCCGTGTTCAGCGACACCCAGGAAGCCGGGTTGTTCATGGAGGAAATGGGAATCGATAAATCCGCCCATGACCGCATGACTCGCTTTGCCTATGAAGTTCTGGACCACATCAGTTTTATTACCGTGGGACCCGATGAGGTCCGGGCCTGGATGCTGCGCAACGGCGACACGGCCCTGGAAGCCGCCGCAACGATCCATTCCGACCTTTGCCGGGGGTTTATCCGTGCCGAATGCTTCTCTTACGACGACCTGATGGCCTGCGGTTCTGAAAAAGGCATCCGCGACAACGGCCACTTCCGCCTGGAGGGCAAAAACTACAAGGTAAAGGACGGGGATATTTTAAATATCCTCTTCAGCGTATAGTCCGGATATTGCACGAGCTTGAGGTGTTCATTTGCCCCGATAGCGGGATTTCCGATTCGCTCCAACAGGGCATTCAAGGGCACAGCCCCGCTATAAAAAGCGGGATAGACCTCCGCAGACGACTGCAAGCCATTGATAACCCGGCAAGGGGTCGCCGCCTGGTTCATAGAGGCAGGCCGCGAACCCGTTCCGGCAAAATTAAAAAGGAAAGTGAAAAACCGTTCCACTTTCCTTTTATGTTGGGAAACCTATAGAGCGTATAATTATTTAGTACCAGAGCCTTCTATTTTTTCCCTGCTCCTTCTGGGACGTTATCTATCACCAAGATAGCCTGCGTTCCTATAAATGCCTCTCCATCAGTAGTGAACCCATTTAATATCAATGTATTATAGTCGCCTATTTTCAGTCCGTCCAATGTTTTTATTTCATCTGACACGAACTTGGCAACAAAGTTGCCCCGATCATCAGATTTCCACCAATCGATTGCAACATTGTTGAGAAATACAGACGCTCCAACCACTAGACTGTAGGCGATGTCGGTATGAACAGTGACAACAGTGCTTTCACTCTGAATATTGAGGACATTCGGTGAAACATCAATCTCGATGTCAAAGCCATAACACTTAGCAGGCGCCTGGAAAAGAACCAGGGCAAGGGCCATGCAACACAACACGGGCAAACAAACGGTTTTGGTTTTTCTTAACATGATTTTTTCTCCTTTATCAGGTATTGTTGGTTATGGAATGTGTGCCATATGCCTGATATTATAACACTTGGAAAGTCAATGTGAATCAGACGGATGCGCTTTTTTTGTAGGATTATTGCCTTTTTCGCTATCAGTGTTTGTCCTACAAGCCGTCTTGAAGGCAACTTGGGTAGCTCTTGATAACCTTGATTCACCGCCAAAAAAAATAAAAAACCTCGTTGCGCTTGATCAATCAAG
>CAZDAB010000270.1:0-4956 GCA_964502855.1 uncultured Desulfobacteraceae bacterium
CTGCAAAAATTGTCAAGGAACTGGATCCCACGGCGGAATCAATAGAAAAAAAGGAACAATAGATACTGCATTTTCGCTCATTTCAGAACTTCTGACCGGTATACATAATTTCAACCTGATATGAAGGTTTCGTTGTAATTTCAGATGCAACAATTTGAACATCGAACATTCAACGTCGAACGTCGAATGTGGAAGGCGCTTGGCTTTGTCTTTATTATAAATGGTAGAATACATTATTCGATGTTCAAAGTTCGATGTTCGACGTTCATCTTTTATATGCCTTCAAGGTGTTGATTCTTCATTAAAATATGTTGAATCTGAATTTACACTAGGTCAGTAGCCCTGCATTTAGGGTTTATTTTATCCTATGGGATAATAAGAAAAAAGGAGAAGTACCATGGAACATCAGCATGTTCACCAAAGAGAAACTTTCGGTATCGAGCAGCACGGTATTGTCAATCCCGGCAATGTGTACCGGAATTTATCCACACCGGCGCTGTATGAAGAAGTGGTCAGGCGACGGGAGGGATTTATTTCCCATCTGGGTCCCATCGTGGTACGCACCGGTCAGCATACCGGAAGGGCGGCCAAGGACAAATTCATCGTCAAGGAACCGTCGAGCCAGGATAACATCTGGTGGGGGAAAGTAAATATCCCCTTCGATGAATGGAAATTCGAACTGCTGCACCAGCGCATGTGTGCTTATTTGCAGGGCAGGGATATTTATATCCAGGACTGCTATGCCGGCGCAGATGCCAATTATCGGATTCCCGTAAGGATCATCACCGAGACGGCATGGCACAGTATGTTTGCGAGGAACATGTTTATCCGCATCCTTGATAAAAAAGGCCTTGCGCAGCACCGGCCGGATTTTGTGGTCATCAATGTACCGAGTTTCATGGCCAATCCCGAGGTTGACGGCACTATTTCGCCGACATTCATTCTGGTTCACTTTTCGAGGCGGCTGATCCTTATCGGCGGCACGAGCTATGCCGGTGAGATCAAAAAATCGATTTTCACGATCATGAATTATCTGCTTCCACAAAAACACGTCCTGTCCATGCACTGCTCGGCGAATATCGGCAAAAGTGGTGATGTGGCGATATTTTTTGGCCTGTCGGGTACCGGCAAAACCACGCTTTCCGCAGATCCGGAACGTATGCTTATCGGCGATGATGAGCACGGGTGGAGTGAAAACGGTGTATTCAACTTCGAAGGCGGCTGCTACGCCAAGGTGATAAAACTCTCCAAAGACGCGGAGCCGGAAATATATGAAACCACACGACGGTTTGGGACCATACTGGAAAATGTCGCGCTTGATTTCGACACGCGCCGCATCAATCTTGACGATGATTCATTGACCGAAAATACCCGTGCGGCATACCCAATCTCCCATATTCCAAACATCGTCAGGGGCGGAATGGGCGGTCAACCCGGCAATATCATTTTTCTGACCGCCGATGCATTCGGTGTTATGCCACCGGTTTCAAAACTCACCAAGGATCAGGCAATTTATCATTTTCTATCCGGCTATACGGCAAAACTCGCCGGCACGGAAAAAGGCGTGACAGAGCCTTCGGCGGTCTTCAGCGCGTGCTTCGGCGCGCCTTTTATGGCGCTTAATCCGGCCGTGTACGCCCGGTTGCTCGGCGAGAAGATTGAAACGCACAAGGTCAACTGCTGGCTCGTCAATACCGGATGGACCGGCGGGCCTTACGGCATTGGAAAGCGCATGCCTATTCGGGATACCCGTGCCATGGTCAGGGCAGCCCTGGACGGCACGCTTGCAAAGATCCAAACCAAAAAGGATGAAATATTCGGACTGCATATCCCGGTCAGTTGTCCCAATGTTGCGCCCGAGGTTCTTATGCCCGAGAATACCTGGCAGGATAAAGCTGCTTACCGTGAGAAGGCCAAGGCACTTGCCGAAAATTTTCAGAAAAACTTTAAGCAGTTTGAAAACCATGTGTCGGAAGAAGTTAAAAAGATCGCCATACAGGTATAGGCATTGATACCCCAATTGAGCAAAAACGCTCAATTGAAAGTTATTTGTTATCCGTTATTCGTTAATAGAATTTTGTTTCATATTTTAAGGTTTCAGGTGTCAGGTGTCAGGAATGATGAACAGAGGCGCTGGCACCTGAAACCTGACACCTGAAACCAGGCATACGGGAAGGAATAAATATGGGATATTTTTTAAAGTCATATTATGGGCAATTTTAATCATCCCAGATAACGCCTAATCGAGTTTTGACTCCATTAGGGTGATAATATATTTTTGGCATATTTTTTATGCAACGACAGGAATAATTTTTGAGGGATCATTGCCATGGGTTTGAAAAGCCAATTGAGAGCATTCTATCAGCGGCTGGTTGACGGGAGTTCTCCCCGACCGCTGAATCATAAAATAGAGGCCGCCGCGTTGGATGAGATCGAAAGGATCGCACGGGAAACCGATTCCACGATTTTACCCGTTCACAGATTCCAAAAAAAGATTCTTCCGTCAGTTCGGCACGCCATGCAATACATTTCCGGGCTCATTCCTCAAGTTCCTCCGGAACCTGTGGCTTTCGATCCCGACCACTGGGACGATGACCCTCTACTCAGAGCCATGTTCATAAGTCGTGAAGAGCTAATCAGTGTACTGCAGTCCAGCAAAGCGCTCAAGAACTTTTTCCAGCGTACGAATGCATCCCAGGCCTTTGCGATGCTCGTCGCTGAACGAAAGGAAAAAAAATTTTTCGGAACGGAAAAAGACGGTGAAATTATCCGCAGGGACGTTCCTCAGAAAGCGGTCTTTTTCGAGGATTTTAAGGTGTTCGCTCCGGCCGCCGATTTGGCCGAAACCCGCCTGCAAGTTCAGCACCGTGCATTGGTAAGTCTTTTCATCCAAGCTTTTGAAGAAATCACCGACCTTCAGCTATGGAAGGAAGAACTGGAAAAACAGCGAGAGTTGCTGGCATTCAAGGTTCAACAACCCGAAGATACAGATCTGAAAACGGATCTGAACCATACTGAAACAGATGATAATCAGACCCAAGAGTCGTTAGAAGTGCTCGGCGACATCAAGAGGAAGCTGGAAGAAATCAAAGCTGAACTGGACACACCAGAGGATCGTCTTGATCACTTGAACGCGGTCTTGTTAAACCCGGAGCAGCATTTGAGGCTGGAGACGGTTTCTCTGAAACTGAGCCGGCTGGGCATTCGGTTGGACTCTTCTTCCACAGAACCGGCCAATGAATTCACAGTGGCGGAATTTGAGTTGGGTCAAGACCCAAAACGGGTGTTATTATGGATCAGAGTAGAGCAAACATCTTTTTTGTCGGCCGGACAACCAAAGCCGAAATATCCGGTGTAATTTGATGGCCGGAACAAAACTTTTTCAAACTTTTTGTTTGAAACTGATGACGACGGTGGATTGTGGTGGGCAATCGAAAAAGCCAAGAAGATGATTTTTTTGCTGTCACACTCTTTCATAGGTTTCGGTCAACTCTAAAATTCGGGAGATCAATGTTTGGGTTATGAGTTGGGGGGGTAATCGCCATTGCCAATTGCCTTTGCGTGTTGCCGGTTGATTCATCCTTGCGTTCGAGCCCAACCCTAAAACATCCTGCATTGGAATAATCACGGTATTTGCGGCAGACATCATCAGGAGACGAATCATTTCCCAATGGAGCTGATCTTCATCATATTGTCCGCCGATATACTGTCGGAGTTTGTTCTTCATATCGGCTGTTGCTTCATTCTCATACCATCCTCGCAGGGTGTTATTGTCGTGGGTTCCGGTATATGCCACACAGCTTTTCACATAATTATGAGGCAGAAAAACACTTGATGGAAAATCTTCTCCAAAGGCAAACATAAGCACTTTCATTCCGGGAAATTCAAAATAATTTAACACTTCCCTTACATCAGATGTAATAAACCCTAGATCTTCTGCAACAACAGGCAAACAAGAAAAACGCTTGAACAGTGTATCGAAAAAACTGTAAGCGGAAGCTTTTATCCATTGTCCGTTTTCAGATGTTTTTTCGTCAACCGGTACTTCCCAGTATTTCACAAACCCACGGAAATGATCTAATCTAACATAATCGAAAAGATTTAAGTTGTGCCGTATTCGCTGAATCCACCAACTATAGTCCTTCTGCCGCAACACCTCCCAGTTATATACAGGATTTCCCCAGAGCTGGCCGGTCTCACTGAAATAATCAGGAGGTACTCCCGCTACCACCGATGGTCGTTTATCCGCATCCAGCTTGAACAAGTCATGGTGAACCCATACATCAGCGCTGTCGTAATTAACATAAATCGGAATATCACCGATAAATTTAATACCTTCCTCATTACAATACGTTTTTAGTGCAAACCACTGCTTGCAGAATACATACTGTCGAAATTTTTCTTGCTTGACCCGGTCAATCAATTCCAGGCCGGCGAGACGGAGCGACTCCGGATTTCTATCTTTGAATTCCTGAGGCCATTCTGACCATTCACTTGTTCCAAAGTGAGATTTCAATGTGACAAAGAGCGCAAAATCATCAAGCCAGAATGAATTCTGCCGGCAGAAGCGTTCATAATCACCAAAATTCTTTTTTGCCTTGAATCGTTCATAAGCAATGCTCAAACAATTTTCTTTAACACCCGCTACCCTCGGATAGTCTACCTTTTCAGCCGAAAAGCCTGGAAGCGGCTCCATATCCGATGATTCGAGAAGTCCATCTTGTATCAAAAATTCAAGACTGATGAATAGCGGATTCAATGCAAAAGCCGAGCAGGCATGATAAGGAGAATTATGATGTACAAGCTGCGTTGGATTCAATGGAAGAACCTGCCAATACTGCTGTTTGGCTTCGGCAAGAAAATCGGCAAAGCGAAAAGCCGCCGGCCCCAGATCACCGATCCCGTATAAAGACGGCAGTGAAGTAATATGAAGAAGAATTCCGCTTCCACGTCTTT
>CAZDAB010000271.1:0-4948 GCA_964502855.1 uncultured Desulfobacteraceae bacterium
TAAAAGAGCGAATCGTTCGCCAGGGGGAAAAGAAAAAAGAGGCCATTATCCAAACCGCTCAAAACCAAAGCAAGACGATGTTAGAAGACGCAAAGCGAAGAATCGATACTCATTTTATGCAGGCCAAAAACAAATTTAGGGCGGAAATGATTGACAGGGCTATTGATCTGGCAATGGAAAGATTGTCCAAAGAGATTACCGCTGAAGATAATGAGAAATTAACTATAGAGTATTTAACCTTAGTAAAATAAAATTTAATGTTTCAACCGGTCAGATCTTTTTCATTTTATCACTAGTGAACCCCCTAATTTATTGGGACCTTTCAATAAAACAAATTCATAAGCCCGGCGTATGATACGCCGGGCTTATTTTGTTTGAAAAAAGAAATCATTTAAACCTAATCACAAAAAGAACTTAGGGGCTTCGCCCCAATTGGAATAGTGGAATAATGGAGTAATGGAATAATGGGTTTGAAGGAGTTTTTTACAATTATAATGTTTTATTTCCGCCTTTATCCCCAATATTCCAACATTCCAGCATTCCATTCTGATGAAACAAACAGGTTGCTATTAATAAACCTGTATTTTCAAGAAGTTGTAAATTTTCCGAGACGTTAAATTATTTTCCGCTTTATTCATATTAGACCGGGGTAAACACGACTCGATCTCCTTTCACATCGGCTCTTAACTTTGTTCCTTCTGAAATATTTCCCTGCAGGATCTCCATGGAAAGCGGATTTTCGATATATTTTTGAATGGCTCTCTTTAATGGGCGAGCGCCATATATTTGATCAAATCCTTTTTCAGCAAGAAAATTCCGTGCATTCTCTGAAAGAACAAGTGCCAGGTTCATTTGAGCCAGCCTCGATCCCAGCCGTTTAACCTGGATGTCGACGATTTCACCGATCTGTTCCTGTGTCAGATTATCAAAAATTATGATTTCATCGATCCGGTTTAAAAATTCAGGCTTAAATTTCGCTCGAAGCGCTTCGGTAATTCTGGACTCCATTTCTTCGCGTCTTGATTCCCCAAGCTCCTGAATCCACCGGCTGCCCACGTTTGAAGTCATGATTATGATCGTATTCTTAAAATTGACCGTCCTTCCATGACCGTCTGTCATCCGGCCGTCATCTAAAATTTGAAGCAGCACATTAAAAACCTCGGGATGTGCTTTTTCGATTTCATCAAACAGCACCACGGAATACGGCCGCCGACGGACAGCCTCTGTAAGATAACCCCCTTCTTCATAACCCACATACCCTGGAGGGGCTCCGATCAGTCTCGAAACAGCGTGTTTTTCCATGTATTCCGACATGTCAACTCTAACCATGGCCTGTTCGCTGTCAAAGATAAATTCCGCCAGCGCCTTGGCTAATTCGGTCTTACCGACACCGGTGGGACCCATAAAAATAAACGATCCGATGGGCCGGTTTGGATCCTGCAATCCCGAACGGGCCCGACGAACTGCATTTGAGATCCCAGATATGGCTTTTCTCTGTCCAATTACCCTATCCCCGAGGCGATCCTCCATATGGATAAGTTTCTCCCGTTCACCCTCGAGCATCCTGCTGACAGGGATACCGGTCCATCTGGATATGACTTGGGCAATGTCTTCAGCATCGACTTCCTCTTTGAGCATTTTTTTGTTTTTTTGAAGGCTGGCGAGTTTTTGATTGGCCTGGTTCAAGCTATTTCTGAGTTCTGAAGCCTTTCCGTATCTAATCTCCGCAACCTTTGCCAGATTCCCCTCTCTTTCCGCCTGCTGTTCTTCAATGCCAAGCTGCTCCTGATGCTCCTTGATCTTTCTGATGGTCTGGATCAGATCCTTTTCATTCTGCCAGTGGGCTTTCATTTCAAGGATTTCATCCTTCAGGTTATTTATCTTGGCTTCAAGCCGTGCGAAACGCTTTTTGGACGCAGAATCAGATTCTTTTTTTAATGCTTCCCGTTCGATTTCAGCCTGGGTTATCTTGCGCTGGATCTCATCTATTTCCACGGGCATGCTATCGATTTCAATCCTGAGTTTTGAAGCGCATTCATCCATCAAGTCAATGGCCTTGTCCGGAAGAAAGCGGTCGGAAATATAGCGATGAGACAACGTGGCAGCGGCAACGATGGCCGAATCTTTAATCCGTACCCCGTGATGGACCTCGTATTTTTCCTTAAGTCCCCGGAGCACGGAGATAGTATCTTCCACCGTGGGCTCGAGCACCATAACCGGTTGGAATCGCCGTTCCAGGGCAGCGTCTTTTTCAATGTACTTTCGGTATTCATTTATTGTGGTCGCGCCCACACACCGCAGCGTTCCCCGGGCAAGAGCCGGTTTTAACATGTTTGAAGCGTCCATGGCCCCTTCGCTGGCTCCCGCTCCCACAAGGGTATGCAGCTCATCGATAAAAAGAATAACTTCTCCTTCTGCTTTCTCCACCTCTTTTAGAACCGCTTTCAGACGATCTTCAAATTCTCCCCTGTACTTGGCGCCGGCAATGAGCGCCCCCATATCAAGGGCAACAAGCCGCCTATTTTTGAGGCTTTCAGATACATCTCGGGCAACAATACGTTGGGCCAGGCCCTCAACAATAGCGGTTTTTCCGACACCCGGTTCTCCGATTAAAACAGGATTATTTTTTTTACGCCGGGAGAGCACCTGGACAATCCGCCGGATTTCATCATCACGGCCGATAACGGGGTCAAGCTTGCCCAAGCGGGCCAGATCGGTTAGATTACGGCTAAATTTGTCAAGCGCCTGGTATTTTTCTTCCGGGTTCGGATCGGTTATCCGCTGAGTCCCTCGAATATCCAAGAGAACTTTTAAAATCGATTCTCTTGAAATTCCCTTTTCCCCTAAAATTTTGGCGGCTTCTCCCTTCTTTTCGTCTGATATGGCAAGAAAGATGTGTTCAATACTGACATATTGATCTTTCATTTTGGCAGCCTCTGCAAAAGCAGCATCAAGAACCATTTTTGTCCGGGGAGATATAAAAGCATCTCCAACCGTACTTCCGCTTACTTTTGGAATTCTGTCGATGGATACGGCAAGTTCGCGGGAAACATCATCCGAAGAAACACCTAGTTTATCCAGCATGGCCCGGGCGATTCCTTCCGATTCATTGAGCATGGCAAAAAGTAAATGCTCCGGTTCGATCTGCTGGTTTTTATGTTCTGAAGCCATGGATTGGGCATTTTGAATAAGTTCTTGTGATTTTATAGTAAATTTATCAAAACGCATTAATTCCTCCTGTGATTGTTATGGTCAGATATTAAAAAAATAAACATTGACGGTTTAATGTCAAACCTTCAAAAGATATGAATTTTACCACATTATTTAGCGCGTAGAAAATTCGGTTGTTGAGTCTTATAAAAATCTACTAAAAGATCACTTGACAATCTAAAAACTTAGATTTAAAATAAATATATCTCGTTAGGGGTGTTGGTATCATCTGAGAGTCCGGAAAAGGACAACCCTTAACCACCTGATCAGGGTAATACCTGCGAAGGGAAACGGGCCTGCGATTCGGAGTTGATTGTCTATGCCGTTATCCTATTCGGGGAAACGGCATTTTTTTTGAAATACAATTCGTTTACTTACCGATCGCCGCCTTTTTACATACCGATCAGATAACACCCCTATTTAAATCGGGGTTTTTACTACTCAGTGCAATGCAGGAACACGGCATTTTTCAGGCCGAAACGCAGTATATTATTTGGCCTTCAGATCCCATAAAATGATAAAAAACGCAACAAACGGAGATATAAAATGACACAGATTGAAGCGGCCCGAAGCCATCAGATTACAGAGGCCATGCATCAGGTTGCCCAAAAAGAGGGCCTTACCGCTGAACAGGTGCGCGAAAAAGTGGCCGCCGGTGTGGTGGTGATTCCCAAAAACCGCAACCGTGATTTCGAAGCGCGCGGCATCGGCCAGGGCTTGAAAACCAAGGTGAATGCCAACATCGGCACTTCCCCGAGCCACCATGATCTTAAAGAAGAAATGGTCAAACTCGATACGGCTGTTGCGGCGGGTGCGGACGCGGTGATGGATCTTTCCACCGGTGGCAACCTCGACCTCATATTGGAAACCATATTGAAACGCTCCCCGCTCATGGTGGGCACCGTTCCGATCTATAAAGTCGTTAGCAAATTGATGGCAAAAAATAAAACGCTACCGCAGATGACCGCGGACGACCTTATGGAAGAAATCGAACTGCAAGCCGAGGCGGGAGTCGATTTCATAACGGTGCATTGTGGTATCACCCGACAAAGCTTAAGCGCCCTTAAGGGGTGCAAGCGGATTATGGGTATGGTGTCGCGCGGCGGCAGCTTTATCGCCGAGTGGATCACCGCCAATAAAAAGGAAAACCCCCTGTTTTCTCAATACGATCGTTTGTTGGAAATCTGTCGGCAACACGATGTTACCCTATCTTTGGGCGATGGACTGCGTCCCGGGGCAATCCATGATGCCGAAGATCGTGCTCAAATTTCCGAGCTTTTAATTTTGGGCGAGTTGACGCGTCGTGCCCGTAAGGCCGGTGTCCAAGTGATGATCGAGGGCCCCGGCCATGTTCCGCTGGGACGCATCGCCGGGGATGTACAATTGCAAAAGCGTCTTTGCGATAACGCGCCATACTACGTGCTGGGGCCGCTGCCCACCGATATCGCTCCGGGCTACGATCATCTGGTCGGTGCCATCGGCGGAGCCGTAGCTGCTGCCAGCGGTGTGGATTTCTTATGCTATCTGACACCTGCCGAACACCTGCATCTGCCTACGGTCCAGGAT
This sequence comes from uncultured Desulfobacteraceae bacterium, assembly GCA_964502855.1. Lineage (GTDB taxonomy): Bacteria > Desulfobacterota > Desulfobacteria > Desulfobacterales > UBA11574 > S5133MH16. The sequence continues at coordinate 4,777 of CAZDAB010000271.1, forward strand.
GTCCATGACGGGGTCATTGCCACGCGAATTGCGGCCCATATCGGAGATCTGGAAAAGGGGGTGCCCGGGTCCGAGGACTGGGATCGGAGGATGTCCCTGGCGCGACGGGAATTTGACTGGGAAACCATGTATAACCAGGCCATCGACCCGGAATTGGCCCGCAAGCGCCGCA
>CAZDAB010000272.1:0-4942 GCA_964502855.1 uncultured Desulfobacteraceae bacterium
GGGACATCCTATATTCCCTTTGTCAAACAAAAAACGATAAATTTTAAATATGTATAATATCAATTAGTTAAAAAGATGTATATTTTAAAGGCGCACCTGTCCATTGTATTTTGACATCATTTTTCGGCGAATCCCTCACTCATTACGCACCCTACCTCTGATCGTTACGGTTCCTCCAAATAACCGGCGGACAAGTATCCGGAATACCCTTTAATTTGGAGACGCCAATCATCCCTTGTCCAGAGTTGTTAAGTTCAGCCCCGCCAATAATACGGCTGGCAGGGGCCGGCCCATGGTCAAATTATTGCCTGCCCTGTTGGCCCGGAAGGTCCGACAGGCTCTCCCCAGAGGTCTTAATGCTCCGACGTTCGTGCACGGGCTATCTCACCAAAGATGGAAAAACTTGTTAATCGATGGTTAGATATGATAGGGCAGAAAAAATCATTTCCCGATAGCGGGATTTCCGTTGCACTCTAACAAGGCATTTAAGGGCGCAGACCTGGTAACCAAGGGGCTAACCGGCCAACCCGGATATTTTATGGAAGACCGGACCAAAGACGGAAGATCCTCAGTTATTGCATATTAATCAGAAAGGCAGGTGATTGGCGCTGATGTATATCCACATCGCAGAGATGTTGGCCAGGAACGCTAGAATGTACCCGGACGAGGTTGCCCTGATCGAGAGAATACCCGCGGAAAGCAGAAGACGGGAGATCACGTGGCAGCAGTTTGATGAGCGGGCAAACCGCTTTGCAAACATTTTAACGGAAAAAGGCGTCAAGAAAGGTGCTAAAGTTGTGCACCTCATGTTTAACAGTATTGACTGGCTGATTGCCTATTTCGGGATTGTCAAAACAGGTGCATGGGTCGTACCCCTCAACTTTCGCTACACCAGTGAAGACATCAAATACTGCCTCGACGTTGCGCAGCCGGACGTTTTGCTCTTTGGGGATGAATTCACCGAGAGGATAGACGCCATAAAGGACCAAATTCCGGTGAAGCATTACATCTGCGCCGGTAGAGAGATCCCGGATTATGCCGACCCTTTTGCCGGCTTGCTCGAAGATGCGCCTGCCACGGTCCCCGATGTAATGCTGGGTGGCGATGATCCGTGCGGACTCTATTTCACCTCCGGTACCACAGGTCGGCCCAAGCCCATTCTCCTTATCCACAAAAACTTAGTCTGTGCCTGCATTACTGAAAAGATACACCACGGCCAGACCCGGGAGGACAATTTCATTTTGATACCGCCCCTGTATCACACGGGCGCTAAAATGCACTGGTTCGGCAGCTTCATTGTCGGCGGCCGGGCCGTGATTTTAAAGGGCGTTTCCCCGGAATGGATCCTGGAAGCCGTCAGCGAGGAAGGGGGAACCATCGTATGGCTGCTGGTGCCATGGGTCCAGGATATCCTGTTGAAGCTGGACAGCGGGGAGCTGAAACTCGAGGACTATCGGCTCGATCAATGGAGACTGATGCACATGGGGGCCATGCCCATTCCCCGGTCTCTGATCGAGCGCTGGAGGGCGTATTTCCCCTCTATGGATTATAATACGACCTATGGCCTTAGTGAAGCCTCAGGACCGAATTGCATGCAACTTGGCATTGGAAACATTCATAAAGTCGGTTCCATCGGGCGTCCCGGATTCAACTGGGAGGCCCGCATCGTCGGAGAAGATGACCGGAATGTGCCGGATGGCGATGTCGGAGAACTTATTGTTCGGGGCAACGGGGTGATGCGTGAATATTTCAACAACCCCGAGGCCACGGCGGATGCCTTAAAAGATGGCTGGCTTCACACCGGTGACATGGCAAGACGAGATGGGGACGGCTTTATCTACCTTGTTGATCGAAAAAAAAATATCATTATTACCGGCGGCGAAAACGTCTTTCCCGTTGAGGTTGAACACTTTGTATTTCGCCATCCATGCGTAAAAGACGCTGCGGCCATCGGCTATCCGGATAAGCGATTGGGTGAGATTGTGGCTGTAGTGATCGAGCTTGTTACCGAAAAGACACTCACCGAAGAAGAGGTGTTGAACTATTGCCGGGAAATACCCCGATACAAAAGACCACGGAAGGTCTTCTTCGGGGAAATTCCCAGAAGCCCCACCGGAAAGATAGAGAAACCAAAACTGAGAAAAAGATATATAGGAAGAAGTGAAGTACTCATTTAAGGAAGAGACCTTATGACCGAGACCGAATTTACCTACGCCAACATAGCCAGAGAAATGGAGGTTTATGGCTACGATTCTATGATCAAAAGCCATTGCAGAATGTGCCATGGGGGCTGCGGGGTGCTGGTCTACCTCAAAAACGGAAAGGTTGCCAAGATTGCCGGTGACCCGGATTGCCCCATAAACCACGGCACACTGTGTTCCAAGGGAATCGGGTCACTTCAATTGGTTTATCACCCGGATCGTTTGACCCATCCCGTTCAGAGAACCGGCCCGAAAGGCAGCGGCAATTGGCGACAAATTTCCTGGGATGACGCTTTGGATACCATTGCCGAAAAGATATTGCATTACAAGGAATCCTTCGGGGCTGAATCCATCGTCATGGGCTATGGAACCGGCAGGGAAAACGAAGCCGTAATTTATCGGTTTGCCAATCTCCTGGGAACGCCGAATGTCCTCACGGCGGGTCATTTTTGTTACGGGCCCCGCCTCGCCACCACGATCATCACCTGCGGTTCCAACCCCATTGTGGACTATGAGAACTATCCCAGGTGCATTATGGTATGGGGCAACAACCTGGTCATCAGCAACCCCGATTGTTATAAGGGTGAGCCCTTTTCTCGAGCGTTGGATGCCGGCGCCAAGCTGATCGCCGTGGACCCGAGGCGCACACGCATTGCTGCCAGGGCGGATGTCTGGCTACCGCTCAGGCCCGGAAGTGACGCCGCCCTCGCCCTGGGAATGCTCAACGTGATCGTTAACGAAGGGCTCTATGACAAGGACTTCGTCGATAACCACGTCCATGGATGGGCGTCTTTCGTCGAACGAGTCAATGAATATCCCCTAAGCAGGGCAGAGCAACTCACCTGGGTGCCAAAAGAAAAGATCCGGGAGGCAGCCGTTTTGTTTGCCACAACCAAACCGGCCGCTATCCAGTGGGGCGTTGCCATTGAACAGCAAATCAATTGTGCGGATAACAACCGGGCACTTCTGGCCCTAATGGGGATCACCGGAAATATTGATGTGCGCGGGGGACAGGTCCTGTTCAGACCGCCCAAGATCAGAAATGTGAGCCAATTCGGCGCCCACAAAATGCTCCCCAAAGAACAGGCTGACAAACGACTGGGCGGGAACCGGTTTCGCCTGGCAGGGAACTTTGCCATTATCAATCCCAAATGCGTCTGGGATGCGATCCTTGAGGAGAAACCCTATCCGGTAAAAATGCTGTTTTTGATCAGCTCAAACCCGGTTGTCACCCGCGCCAATGCCAGGGAGGTGTACCGGGCCCTTGAAAAAACGGAATTCATGGTTGTCTCCGACTTCTTTTTAACGCCCACAGCCGAACTGGCGGATCTTGTTTTACCGGCGGCAACCTGGCTGGAGATGGACTATATCGGTGATTTCTGGAAGCGACACGGGTATATCCTTCCCCGGCGGAAAGTGGTCCAGGTCGGGGAGTGCCGATCCGACCATGAGATGCTCAACGACCTTGCCCATCGGGTGGGTCAGGGAGAACACTGGTGGGAGACCTTTGAGGGCGGACTCGATTACATCCTTGAACCCATGGGTATCACCTGGCAGGAATTTAAAACCATGGAATACATCCGGGGGAAATTGACGTACGAGAAATACAAAGAACACGGCTTTTCCACCCCCACCAAAAAGTTTGAACTCTATTCCACGCTGCTGGAAAAATGGAATTATGATCCCCTTCCACAGTTTCGAGAGCCCCCTGAAAGCCCTTACAGTACACCGGAGTTATTCAAAGATTATCCATATATCCTGATCACGGGAAGGAGACAGCCCGGCTTTTTTCACAGCGAAAACCGCCAGTTGCCCTGGCTCAGAGAACTCCACAGGGATCCAATGGTTGAGATACACCCCGAAACCGCCAAAAAAGAGGGCATCCTCGAAGGGGATTGGGTTATCATTGAATCGCCCCGGGGCAAGATCAGGCAACGGGCGAAACTTTTCGCCGGCATGGACCCGAAAATCGTTTCGGCGGAACACGGCTGGTGGTTTCCCGAGAAGAAAGATCCGCTCCACGGCTGGGACGAATCCAACATCAATATTCTGACGGATAATGCCTATGACACCTGCGACCCGGCCATGGGGGCCACAAACGTTAGAACGCTCCTGTGCAAGATATATCCCGAGAAATCGTGAAGGAGACCGATAATGAAGAAATACGCACTGATCATAGACCACATATCCTGCTGGGGATGCAAAACCTGCGAAGTGGCCTGCAAGCAGGAAAATGACGCTCCCGAAGGGGTCAAATTGATCGACGTCTTTGAAGGGGGTTTCAGCGCCGTTGACGATAAAACGGATGTAATATTTCAGTCGAATGTCTGTATACACTGCGATGAACCCCCATGCGTGGACAGTTGCCCTGAACAAGCCATTGCACAAAGGGATGACGGTATTGTGATCCTGGACGAGGAAACGTGCACCGGCTGCCGGCTTTGTATGGATGCCTGCCCTTATCATGCCATTTCCTTTGATACACAAAAAGACGTGGCAAAAAAGTGTAACCTTTGTTATCACCGGGTGGACAAGGGACTTATCCCCGCTTGTGCCGACAATGTTTGTCTTGCCCATTGCATCTATTTCGGAGACCCTGATGACATTCAAAGACAGATCCATGAAAAGCACCTTAATAGAAAGAGGGATTAGGGTCAAACCTCGACCATTGATTAAAGTGTGTTAATCTATAGAGCCTACGCATAAATCATAATAAATAATATAAAAACAGCATATTAGAC
>CAZDAB010000273.1:0-4941 GCA_964502855.1 uncultured Desulfobacteraceae bacterium
TTGTCTTTGTATTCGACCTGTTCGCATTTTTGCCGTTTTCAAAGCTGGCCCATATCGTCTACCGAACGGTGGCCATGGCCTATAACGAGTATTCAGAGAGACAATAACTGATGGCTTTCTAAAAATAAAAAAGGGAGACAATTTTGTCTCCCTTTTTTATTTAGTAACATGTGCGGGTGATGAGTAATCCGCTTAACACTCAACCACTCAACGATTTATTATTATTCGCCGGTAGCGGCCCCGTGCATCTTGATTTCAACTTTTTCAGTAAGCCCTTCATAGTACTCACGAAGAATTGTCAGAACCTCATCACGTCCGAAATGATCGGGAATTTCCCCGCCTTCTGAAAGCATCTTCCTCAGCATGGTTCCGGAAAGAAGAACCCTGTCTTCCTTGCCATGGGGGCAGGTTCTTAGTGAAGCCATGCCGTCACACTTGAAGCAATAGAATGTCCAGTCGATTTTTAAGGGTTTGCAGAGCAACGCTTTACCCGGTTCTTCAGGTTGCGGGATTTTGTCAAAGATGGTTTGGGCTTCAAACATGCCATAGAAATCCCCTACGCCTGCATGGTCCCGTCCGATAATCATGCGCGAGCATCCATAATTTTGACGGAAGGTTGCGTGCAAAAGGCCCTCTCTGGGTCCGGCGTAACGCATGTCCAGAGGATAGCCGCCCTGGACCACGTTTTGATCTACAAAATAGTTTTTAACGAGGGCGTCGATACATTTTACGCGAACATCGGCAGGAATGTCTCCGGGTTTCAGGTTGCCCACCAGAGAGTGAATATATACGCCGTCACAAACTTCCACGGCAATCTTGCAGAGGTATTCGTGTGATCTGTGCATGGGGTTCCTGAGCTGCAGAGCGGCAATTTCGCTCCACCCTTTTTCCTCAAAGATTCTACGGGATTCCTCAGGCCTCATATAGACGCCGGCATATTTGACAGGATACTCGCCTTCGCTCAACACCTTGACCGGGCCGGCAAGGTTGAATCCCTTTTGTGCCATGACCATCTGGACGCCCGGATGATCTTTTCCTGCGATCTTCCAGAACTCTTCGGCGGTGGGAGTGCCCTCGCCCATGTATACCTTTTCACATTCAAATTTCTTGTCGGCTTCGGTCAATTCATATTTTTCCGTAACCTTCATGGTTCCCATAATTTCATTGGTATCCGGGTCACACAGTGCGATTTCATCACCTTTACTGATGCCGTCGGCGTCCGCTTTGTCCACGGAAAGCGTTACGGGAATGGGCCAGAAGGTTCCATCGGCAAGCAGGAAATTCTCACAGACACCTTTCCAGTCCGCTTTGGTCATAAAGCCCGTCAGCGGGCTGAATCCGCCGATACCCATCATGATAAGGTCACCGACTTCACGATGAGACAGGGTGATCTTTTTTAGCCCTTCGGCCTTTTTCTTTTCTGCTTCAAGCTCGGCGCCTTCAAGCAAGCAGCAGGTCAATCCCTTGCCGCCATGTGGTGGAATTAAATTTGACATTTGTTACCGTCTCCTTTCATCTTTTTATTTTAATAATAAATGGTTTTTCCACACCATTTCAATTTCCCCAAACGAGAACTTCTAATAATGAAAAGATCATTTGTCAAGGATAATCACCGTCTAAAATGCCTAAAATGCTCAAACTGCCTAAAATTAAGGATATTGGTTTTTTTGTAACTGGAAGGGTTCTTTAAATATCCAATTATCAATCCTGTTGGGTCCCTGTGATGGTTATTTCAATAGCCCGTGTCCGGGGACGATTATCGTGGTTGATTGCAACCACTTGCTGCCAGGTTCCCAGTTTGAGCCGGCCGTTTCGAACCGGCAGGGCAATGGAAGGCCCCAGCAATGCGGCCTGGACATGGCTGTGTCCGTTGCCGTCATGCCATGCCTTTTCGTGTTCGTATTCCATATCCGGAGGAGCCAGCCGGTTTATGGCATTTTTCAAATCCTCCACCACACCGGGTTCGAATTCAATGGTTGTGATTGACCCTGTTGATCCCACGATTGTGGCGAAAAGACTCCCGAATGCAATACCGGATTTGCTGACCAATTGATCGAGCGCTACCGTAATGTCGCACATGTCCGGACCGGTTTGCAAGCTGACATCGATTGATTCGTAACATATTAATACTGGTTTCATAATCATCCTCCGGAGACCTTTGAAAAACATTTTTTTGTCTTAAATTTACCCAGAACGTCCTTGGGATGAAATGGGTAAAAAATGACGCTGTCCTGAGTTTTTCATCCTGCTTGAAACGGGGTTTATTTTCAAAACCCCGAAAATTTTTTATCGATTATTCCGATCTAAACTAGGTCCAGGTTCCAATTCCAAAGACCGGGTCTTTTTTTCAGGGTTACTTCTTTTGGAATCGGTTCCACAAGATGAACGAACAGACGGTATCCTGCTTTTTCAAGCTCGTTTTTCCTGGCACTTATGTCGAGTTTCCAGTTAGGGTATACCCAGTAGTCGGATTCGATTTTTTGAACCCAGGATCCTTCGCCCTTGGGGCTTATCAAGGGTTTTTGGGCATCCAATTTTTCCGAAATTATGCGCGAAACGCATAAGGGCCAGTTGCCTGAGATTACGATGCCCAGCGGCAGAGGGCTGTGTCTGGGCAGCATAACATAATCTTTGCGGCCAAGTTCCGGGCTGACAATGGCTCCCTTAAAGCCCATCGATGCCAGTGTTTTTACAGCCAACGGATTGGCGATATTGCAGAATGGCCCTGCCCAGAGATTTAGTTTTTTGGGCATGCTGAAAAAAGCCAGTTGCCAGGGAGCGTTGAGCACGAAATTCCGTGCCCCCTTTTTCAGTACACGGCCGACGAGTTCCTTGAAGTTCATCTCAGATTCAGGCCAGATAACCGGCGGAAGCCACCACCAGAGCCGGTGGCCGGGGCCTTTCGACATTTTGTTTTCGGCCTGAGATTCCAGCCACAGTCCGGTCAGCCCCCTAAAATTTGCCTTTTCAGGGGTACGAAATACATGAAGATCAGAAACCGTTGCGTTGCTTTTTGAACTTTTTGGCAGCCTGACAGTAACCGCTTCAGGGGTTATTTTCAATTCCGATTTCTTATTCAACTCCTTTTCAAGGCCGGACAGCACGTCCTCGAGAGATTTTTCCCGCCGGTCTGTAAGGAACACCGGGGTTCCTTTTGCAGGACTTGTTTTCGAGGAAGTTTTAAGAAAAAAACGCCCCCCTTTGGGTACGTACTTCCCCACTCTTTGGATGCCGTGCCATAACTCGTCCTCATATCCCAGACGGAGGAGATCGCCGGGCAAAAGCGCTTCTCTCGGGATTAAAAAAGGCTTTTGTTGGGTTCCCTTCACCTTTCCCACAAGAAGACCGGAGCCGGTTTGACTGTCAATGCCTACCGGATTCTGAGGTCTTTGGGGGAGAAAATTATAATGGGTGCCGGTTCTGCCCAGGGCATAAGATAACAGGGTAAGCGCCTGTTTCTTCATCTTGGGATCGTTTCCATGATCCCTTAAGATCCGATAAGCTTTAACCGTATAAAAAACGTAATGAGGACCTTTTTTCCGGCCTTCAATCTTCCAGGCCCGGACTTGGGGAATATCCAGAAGGACTTTGACAAGCACATCCAGACTGAGATCCCGGCATGAAAAAAACCGTTTGCTTTGGTTTTTTTGAGAATAAACCCTGCGGCAGGGCTGGACGCATCTTCCCCTGAGTCCGCTTTTACCGCCCAGATAACTGCTCCAGTAACACCTTCCGGATACCCCGTAGCAAAGGGCTCCGTGTATAAATAATTCCAGGTTCAGGCCCTTGGGGCAATCCAACGCCATGGCCTTGACTTCGTCAATGTTCAATTCTCTGGGAAGAACGATTCGATGGACCCGGAAATTTTTTTTAACCAGTTCAAGGGCGGATGCAAAGCTTACATTGGACAGGGTCGATAAATGGAGTTTGCCTGAAAAACCGGTTTGCCTGGCCAGTTGCAAAAGGGAAAGGTCCTGAATGATGAGAGCGTCGGGTTTTACCCACCGGTCCAGCAGCTTAAGAAACGTTCCTGCCCTGTCCAGTTCCTCGGTCTTTAACAGGGAGTTTATGGCCACATGAACTTTGGTTCCCTTATCATGGGCCAACCGGGTCAGAGCCGAAAGTTCCTCCAGTGAAAAATTCTTGACCCCCATGCGTGCTGAAAATTCTTTCAATCCGCAATATATTTCATCGGCTCCGGCTGCCAGGGCGGCCAGAAAAGACGCCTTGTTTCCGGCTGGTGCCAGAATGGCAGGAGGATTAAATTCTGATGGTTCATCTTTCATGTGTATTATCATAAAAGATAAACACTATAAAATCAATCCATCCAGGATGTATTTTTAACCTAAATTAATCGATTTTTTACTCGAATATTTTCCAATTTATAAATGAGGGATTTTTTCGATAAGCAAGGCCGCACAAGGGTTTTTGCCCGAGGCGTACTTGAAGTACGTCGAGGGCGGAAACGAGCGGAGAACGCCGCTCATCGGAAAAATAGCCATTTATGGATGGAAACTAGTTAATGAATCAGGGGTTCAAGGGCTCAGAGGTTCCCCGGTTAAATTCGCTGCGCTCGTTTTCTGCGAAAAATTTAATCCCAGTACCATCTGCCAGAGCTACGGGACAGGCTGGGCAAGCAGGATTCAGGTGTCAGAGATTCAGAAATTCCGGGCTTAAGCGAGTTGAATTCAATGATTCGTTGAAAGCCCTGTGAACATTGGTCAATTAATGAACGCGATTTATTCTTATATTTTATTTTTTTAAGAAAGTCAATCGGTAAAAAGTATGAATTTTTATAGGAAGTTAGTATTAGAAATGATTAAGGAAATGTAATAAAAAAGTAGTATGGTTTTGGGTAAAATAATACTTTTGTATTAAGGGGTTCTACCTTGATTCACCGCCAAAAAAAATAAAAAACCTCGTTGCGCTTGATCAATCAAG
>CAZDAB010000274.1:0-4924 GCA_964502855.1 uncultured Desulfobacteraceae bacterium
ATGTGGGTTTGCAATGTGGGGGGTGGGGCCGCGTTGTTATGGAAATTAAGGTCGAAGACCGAAAAAATAAAAAACAATAACTAGGGAGGCCATACATATGGAAGGATGGAGCGAAGAAGAAAATAGGAACAAGGATTTAATGGCACCATGTGGATTATACTGTGGTACATGCGGCGTTTACATAGCAACGAGGGACGGAAATGAAAAATTTAAGGCGATTATGGGAAACCTTTATGGAACAAAAGCAGAAGAAACAGAATGCTTGGGGTGTATGCAGCCTGATCCAGCGAAGCAAATCTACGGTTTTTGCAAGCAATGCGAAATAAGAAGTTGTGTAAAATCAAAAGGATACTATTCGTGCCATCAATGTGAGGAATGGCCATGCAGTATGATAGAGAATTTCGGCTTTTCCACTGGTGTCAGAGTAATGAAACGAACGATTCCCATATGGCGGGAGAAAGTGGCCGAGCACGGAGACGACAAGGGGAGCATAGAATGGGCCAGGGCGGAATGTGAACGCTACCACTGCCCTTCATGCGGCAAACCGCTTTTCAGAGGTGCACAACGCTGCAGGGCATGCAAGACACCAGTAGCCGATGAATTGGACGGCATTATCTGATTTTTTCGCTAAATAGATCCTATTAACTTTGCGCTCAACAGAAGCTTGTCGCGCCACTCCAAACACATTAGGGATAATAAAAAAGAGGGGATAAAATAGAAAAAGAAATTATGGAAAACTGCTAAAAAACAAAAGAAGGAGAAGTCCATGAAAATTGTTTGTGTAAAGGGGAGCCCTCGTCTTTATGGGAATAGCGCTACTATTGCTGATTATTTTCTCAAAACTGCACAAGGAAAGGGAGGAGAAATTCAGACTTTCGCGCTTAACAGGATCAAATATAGTGGCTGTCAGGCATGTATGGTTTGCAAGACCAAGCAGGACAAATGTGCAATTAATGATGAATTGACAGAGGTCCTGGATGCAATTCGAGAGGCTGACATACTGGTAATAGCAACTCCAATTTATTTCAGTGAAGTAACCGGCCAAGTGAAAACATTTATTGATCGAACATTTTCATATTTAGTACCGGACTATATGACCAACCCAAAACCCAGCCGTCTCATGCCGGGGAAAACATTGGTCTTTATCATAGCATATGAGAATGCTGATGAAAAAAGTTATTCTGATGTTTTCTCAAGATATGAATTGTTTTTTAGGTTTTTTGGGGTTGGTGAAACTCATCTCATTAAAGCGAACACCGTAGACGCCATAGGAGATATAGATTCACGAGCTGATATATTTAAATTAGCTGAAGAAACTGCAGAGCTGGTTATGAAATGATTTCAGAGGTATCGTGGGGACGATGTTATCTCCGCTTTTTTGAAGACACGACGCTCTCCTAAACCGGGGGCGTTAACCACCTCACATATCACAGCCCCTGCGCTTTTGAGGCTGGAGTCTCAGGGTATAATATTTGCTAAGGAGAAAGACCATGGGAAGTGAACTTCTGCTCAAAATCGGCGGGATATATAACATCTTATGTGCCCTGCTTCATGTGATATTGCCCAGGATGTTCAAATGGGGCAAGATACTGGAATCAATTTCCGGCGATAAACGGCTAATCCTTGAACCATCCTTGTATATTCTGAACTGGTGTATGACGGTTTTCTGGGTAATGCTTGCGTATATTGCACTTGTGCATACCTCCGAGATATTAATACCGGGCCTGGGAAGAACGCTGCTTGCATCGATCGTGATATTCTGGGTTATCCGCATCTTCGTGCTGCAGCCCCTGTACATAGGGATTAAACATCAGGCGTCCTGGCAGATGATCGCCTTTTTCCTGGTCGGGCTTATACTTTTCGCAGTGCCGCTAGTGCAATCACTGAGCTCCCATTAATATAACGGCAAAAAAGACTACCGCCAAAAAAACTCGTTCCATTATGATGAGCAGGGCATTGCCACTCATTAAGCCGATGTAGCTCGGAAGGATTCCTAACAAGTTGTTTTAGAACCTACGTCTTGATTTTTAGTTATTTTTCAGTCACACTTGCCGGTCTGAAAGAGTCAAAAGGAATAAATCACTCAATAGAGGAAAAATATGGAATCAGACATAGAGATGTTGGTCAGCACCGCAAAAGAAGGTGATAAAAAGGCCCTGGAAGAACTGGTTTTAAAGATTCAGGATAAGATCTACGGGCTTGCCTTGCGCATGCTTTATAATCCGTCCGATGCTGAAGATGCATCCCAGGAAATCTTACTTAAAATCATCACCCATCTTGGGACTTTCAGGGAAGAAAGCTCCTTTAGCACATGGATGTACCGGGTGGCTGCCAATCACCTATTGACCATGCGCAAGCGCCGGGCAGAGCGTGAGGCCATGTCCTTTGAGGAATACGAAAAGAGTCTTGATTTAAGATCGGCTGTGGATTGGCAGGAATCGCAATCCGAAACACTGCAGCATCTTTTTGTGGAAGAGATCAGAATCAGTTGCTTGCAAGGGGTGTTGCTTTGCTTGGATAGGGAACATCGGCTGGCCTTTTTACTAGTGGATGTCTTTGATGTGAGCAGTGAACAAGGAGCAACAATACTGGAGATTACACCGGCTGCCTTTCGTAAGCGCCTCTCACGGGCTCGTGGACGGATTCAAGATTTTCTGACGAAGAATTGCGCGTTGATCAATCCGGACAATCCCTGCCACTGTGAACGCCATGTAATCTCTCAGCTTGATACCGATAGATTTGATGATCAACACATGGTTTTTGCCAAGCATCCCTGCCGCATCAAGGATAAAGAAGACGCTCTCAACCATATCAGAGAAATGGATGAGTTGAGGCAGATTGCCGTCCTTTATAAGCGCTATCCCGATTTTCGTGCCCCGGCAGTTTTTATCGAAAACCTCCGGGATTTGGTGCATTCAAAAAAATATGAGTTGTTGTGAAAGGATAAGGTTATTGACAAGTTCTTTAAAAAAAGCTCTGAGGGAGCGGCTCACAGTGTACGTGAGTTCCGCAGATGTCAAAAAATATGCTACTGAACTGGGAGTGGACTTGTGCGGAATCGCTTCAATAGATCGCTTTGAGGATGCACCGGAAGGATTTCATCCACGCGATGTGCTGCCTGAGTGTCAATCCGTCATCGTCCTTGCCGGGCGATTCCTCAAAAGTACCCTCTTTGCGAAATCAACCATACCATATACCGACGTTAGAAATGAACTGTCGAGAAGGATGAATAGCTTGGCCATTCGTCTTTCATATACATTGGAATCAAAAGATATGCTTGCCATTCCTATCAATTCCATAGGACCAACTGAATTTGATGCAAAAAGAAGTAAAGTCAGAGGAATTATATCACTGAAGCACGCTGCGGAGCTTGCAGGGCTTGGCAAGATTGGGAAGAATACCCTTCTGATTAATGCTCAGTACGGCAATATGGTATGGTTGAGCGCTGTCTTAGTCTCTGTAGCCTTGGAACCGGATCCCCTTGTTCAATATGAGGGCTGCATCCCCAATTGTACTGCCTGCCTCGAATCATGTCCTATACAGGCGCTTGATGGGGTCTCAATGAATCAAAAGGCATGTTGGGACTATGCATTTGGAAAACACAATGGGGGCGAATGGCGCATTAAATGTTTTACCTGCCGTAAGGTGTGTCCTCATTGCATGGGTATTACATAAATGAGTGGCAGCAAAAAGGTATTCATATAACATATAAGGAGGCACAGATATGGAAGGATGGACCGAAGAAGAAATTAGAAACAAGGAATTAAGGGCGCCATGTGGGATATTTTGTGGCGCATGCGCGATTTACATAGCCACAAGGGATGAAAATGAAAAATTTAGGAATATCATAAGCAGTTTCTTGGGAACAAACCCGGAAGAGACGGAGTGTTTGGGGTGTATGCAGCCCGGTCCGGCGAAAAAGATCTATGGCTTTTGCCAGCAATGCTCGATAAGAGACTGTGTCAAATCAAAAGGGTTCTATTCCTGCCATCAATGTGAGGAATGGCCATGCAGTATAATAGAGAATTTCGACTTAGCCAGGGGCGTCAGGGTAATGAAAAGAGCGATTCCCCTCTGGCGGGCCAAGGTCGCAGAATATGGTGACGAGAAGGGCAGCATCGAGTGGGCGCGGGGAGAATGCGAACGCTATCATTGCCCTTCGTGCGGCAAGCCGCTTTTCAGACATGCACAACGCTGCCGGGCATGCGGCAAACTAGTAGCCGATGAATTGGATGGCGCTATCTGAGTTTTTTTACTACCGAGATATAGCTGACTTTACGTTCAGCGGACATTCATTGCGCTACTGATGAGAATTGTTAGGGAGTGTTTATCTGCATTGCTTACGGTCGGGCACCCCAGACTTCTGAGCTGAGGGCTTTAGCCAACCCAAATCTTATGGTCTTTGAGTTTTTGGGCCCAGAGTTTTAACTGATGATATTTGTTTTAAAGAGGAAAAATATGGAAAAAGACAATGGCTAACAATACGTTCAGGAGATGATAGGGCCATATGGTTCTTTTCAATAACAAAACGAAACTAACGTTCCATCTTTTAACCGGGCACAATCTTGTTTCAGGATGTCGATCTCTCTTTCCATCGCCGATATCGCCACAATGCGGCCAGGGCCTCGGCAGCCATCTCCGGCGAGGTGAGGACCGGTATGTCCGGCATTGCGAGTTCTGCGGCAAAGTCCACAAAATCATCATGGCCCACAACACATGCCACTAATGGTTTTTCGGGAGCCAATTTGCGGAGGTTCCTAATTTCTCCAAACCGTTGCGATACATCAAGTCCCAGGGCCTTTAAGTTAAGCAAGATAGCGTAGGGTATGGTAAAAATGGCCAGCACCATGTCGTAGGTAGGATCTTGTACCATTGCCCTTAGTGCCTCTTCGAACAGCCCTGAGGGGCCGATATCGAGAGGATT
>CAZDAB010000275.1:0-4880 GCA_964502855.1 uncultured Desulfobacteraceae bacterium
CTTTTTTAACGTAAGCGACGGCATCCTTGCCGGCGCCGTGGACCTGAGGGGAACATCTTAAGGTATAGGCGTCCTGAATACGGCAACAGTCCTTGTGAGAGGTCACGATGTCGCTGTTCCGGGTGATTCGATACATGTTATCGGCCGCGGCGGCCTGTCCCGGATGCGGTCGAACCTGATGAATTCTTGGATCAAATTCCATGCGGCTCCCCATGAGCACTTCCAGGCTCATGGCTGCCGCAATATCGGTCAATTTGGAAAGTTGCAAAGCATCATAGACCGAAAGTCCGCCAATAGCCGTCATTACCTGGGTACCGTTGATCAACGCAAGTCCTTCCGCCGCTTCCAACCGGAGGGGTTCTAACCCACACTGTTTTAAGGCTTCTAATCCGGATATTCGCCGGCCCTTGTAAAAAGCTTCTCCCCGGCCGATTAAAACCAATGAAAGATGGGCCAGGGGAGCCAGGTCTCCGCTGGCGCCCACAGATCCCTTTTCCGGGACAACGGGACAGACCCCCCGGTTAAGAATCGTTATCAGATGATGAACGGTTTCCAGACGGATGCCGGAGTGCCCTCTTGCCAGGTCCTTGATGCGAAGCGCCATAACCGCCCGAACGGTCTCTGGGTCGAGTATGTCCCCCACTCCCGCTGCATGACTCATGAGGATATTTTCTTGAAGCTGCCGAGTGTCTTTTCTGGAGATTAACACATCGCTCAGAGCCCCGAAACCGGTCGTAACCCCGTAAATGGCTTTCTCCTCCCGAATCCATTGTTCAATCAATTCTCGGGCTTTCTTTATCCGCTTTTGAGATTCTTTGGTTAATTGAACGGTTGCGCCCCGTCTTGAAATACTCACCAAATCATCCAGGGTCATGTCATCCATGCCCATATGGATTTGTGTCATAATACACCTGTTCCACTTTTTATGGTTGTCTGAACCTGTGAACGGTAATATATGTTAGGATAATATTTTTATCAAATAAAAATGGAGGGCTGAAATGATTCGCAATCGTAACATTTCACAAGCAATGACCATCAAACTTGAAGACGCCCTTGAAGAATTGCCCCACCCCCCCGGTTTTGTTGAAGGGATTCGAAGGGCACCCAAAAGGAGTTTTACACTGACCCAAAAAGAAACCGAACTCGCCCTAAAAAACGCCCTACGATATATCCCTGAAAAATGGCATAACAAATTGGCGCCTGAATTTTTAGACGAGCTGATAACAACGGGAAGAATATACGGGTATCGCTTCAGACCGGAACAAAAAATTTTCGGACGACCAATCGACAAATATAAAGGAAATTGTATTGAAGGAAAAGCATTTCAAGTGATGATCGATAATAATCTGGACTTTGATATCGCCCTTTACCCCTATGAACTGGTGACGTACGGGGAAACCGGCCAGGTCTGTCAAAACTGGATGCAGTACAGACTCATCAAACTCTATCTGGAAAACTTGACATGTCATCAGACACTGGTTGTGGCATCGGGTCATCCCCTGGGATTGTTTTCCTCACCCAAGGAAGCACCGCGAGTCATCCTCACCAATGCACTCATGGTGGGTACGTTTGACGATCAGGAAAACTGGAACCGGGCCGCTGCGCTGGGTGTGGCCAACTACGGTCAGATGACTGCCGGCGGATGGATGTACATCGGTCCCCAGGGAATCGTTCACGGAACTTACAATACACTTTTAAATGCAGGACGAATACAGCTTGGAATACCTCCGGAAAGTGATTTGAGCGGCTGTCTTTTTGTATCGTCAGGTTTAGGAGGCATGAGCGGCGCGCAGGGTAAAGCCTTAGAGATTGCAAATGGCGTGGGAATCATTGCCGAAGTCGATTATTCAAGAATTCGGACCCGGCACGACCAACAATGGATCCGCGAAATTGTCAATGATCCCGGCAACGCATTTGAATTGGCAAAAAAATACCGGGATAAAAAGCAGGGGATGGCCATTGCATTTTATGGAAATATCGTGGATCTGCTTGAATACGCAGTAAAATATCAAATGAAAATTCATCTGCTGTCAGACCAGACCTCCTGCCATGCAGCTTATGACGGCGGGTATTGCCCTCAGGGGTTGACATTCGAGCAGCGTACCGAACTTCTTAAGAACAATCCGAAAACCTTCAAAGAATATGTTAACCGGTCGTTACGCCGCCATTATGAACTCATCAAAATGCTGGTGGATAGAGGGGTTTATTTTTTTGACTATGGAAACAGCTTTTTAAAAGCGGTATGTGATGCCGGTGTTACAGAAATCTGTAAAAACGGCAAAGACCCCATTGATGGATTTATTTTCCCATCCTATGTTGAAGATATCATGGGGCCGCTGCTGTTTGATTATGGGTACGGTCCCTTCCGGTGGGTTTGTCTGAGCGGAAAAAGACAGGACCTGTTGAAGACCGATGCCGCTGCAATGGAAATTATCGATCCAGATAGAAGATACCAGGATAGAGATAATTACATCTGGATAAAAAATGCGGATAAAAACGACCTTGTCGTGGGAACCCAGGCCAGAATATTATATCAGGATGCCGTGGGTAGAATGAATATTGCTCTGAGATTCAACGAGATGGTCAGAAACGGAGAAATCGGACCGGTCATGCTGGGAAGAGATCATCATGATACCGGAGGGACCGACTCACCGTTCCGGGAAACATCAAACATAAAAGACGGCAGCAACATCATGGCAGAAATGGCAACCCATTGTTTTGCCGGAAATGCGGCCAGAGGCATGAGTCTGGTTGCTTTGCACAACGGCGGCGGCGTAGGAATCGGCAATGCCGTAAACGGAGGGTTCGGGCTTGTTTTAGACGGGAGCGATCGCGTTAACACGATCATTCAAAGCGCCATACCGTGGGATGTTATGGGAGGTGTTGCCAGACGCGCATGGGCAAGAAATGAAAATTCTATCGAAACAGCCATAACATTTAATAAAACCAAAAAAGGAACCGACCATATTACGCTTCCGTTTATACCGGATGAAAATCTGATAGAGGATCTGGTCGCCCAAGTATTTAATAAATAAATCAGCCATCGGGGTCTTTTCCTTATAAGGCTTTGAAAATAGCGGAATGAATGATCCGCAACCACATCGTACACTGTTTGAATGCATTAGGGATCGTTGCGAAAAAACAGGGACTTTATGAATTCGTAATTGAAAGATAAAACATGTCACCTACCTAACCTATTTATTTAAATATTGAAACACTGTTTTTTCGTTACGAGCCCTTATGCATGAGTTTGTACGATGTGGTTGCGGATTATTTATGGAGCGGTTAAATTTAAAAAACTCCCCGGCCCTTAATAATTAAAGAGGAACAAAACTATGCCAGACACGAAACAACTCATCCAATGCGTACCCAATTTCAGTGAAGGCAGAAATCTGGAAAAAATAGAAACCATTGTCAATTCTTTTCGGGGGAAACAAGGGGTCAACCTTCTGGATTATCAGAGTGATGCAGATCATAACCGGACGGTGGTAACCGTTGTCGGAGAGCCCGACCCTTTAAAAACCGCCCTGATGGAAGCCGTGGGCTCAGCCATTGAGGCTATTGATTTGAGGACGCATAAAGGGCAGCATCCCAGGATGGGAGCGGTGGATGTGATTCCATTTATTCCTGTTAAAAAAGTCTCTATGAGAGAAACAGTAGATATTTCAAGAAAATTTGCCGAAGAAATCTCTAAAAAATATAATTTGCCTGTATTTTTATACGAGGAATCCGCCGATCGGCCGGAGAGACGAAACCTTTCGGATATCAGAAAAGGCCAGTTTGAAGCCATGGGCGATAAAATGAAACAACCGGAATGGAGGCCCGATTTCGGACCCGCTAAAATCCATCCCACTGCCGGTGTAACCGCTGTGGGTGCCCGGATGCCCCTAGTAGCCTTTAACGTGAATTTACATACGGACAGCCTTGCCATCGCCAATGATATCGCTAAAAAAGTCCGGCACAGCAGCGGGGGCCTGCGATACTGTAAAGCCATGGGCGTAGAATTAAAAGAAAGAAATATGGCCCAGGTGTCAATGAATATGACGGATTATACGAAAACAGCCCTATACCGGTCATTTGAACTCATTAAAACGGAAGCCGCAACATACGGCGTAACGGTTGCCGGCAGTGAAATTGTCGGCCTCGTGCCCATGGCGGCATTAATAGATACTGCTGTTTATTATCTGGGCATGGAACATTTTTCCGCGGAGCAGGTGTTGGAGACCAGAATCATGGAATAATCCCCTTGCAAAACATCCCATTGGATATAAATCAAGGTCGTTGGTAAACGCTGATCCTTGTCTATTGACAAACCGTGGGGCCGAAGCCTTTTTTTTAGGTGTCAGGTTTCAGGTGTCAGGTGTCACGCTTAAGAGTCAAGAGCGAAACGAGGTGACCAATAGCAATTATATGGATGTGGAGGATCTTGAGGTCTATAAAAAGTTGTATCGGTTACCTGACACCTGAAACCTGAAACCTAATATCCATGGCAATCTTAGCAAACAACAGTCTTGAGTTACACCCCATCCCATTTTGAAAAGACAGTGTAGGAAAAAAACCATGAACGGAAATTTAATTATCAAGAATGCCTCGCAGCTGGTTACCTGCAGTGGATTTAAAGCCAAGCAGGGAAAAGAAATGTCAGATCTGCATATTGTAAAAGACGGCATGGTGGTTATTGAACACGGTATTATCACGGCAGTGGGAAAAACAACAGATATTTTAGAGGGTTCCGATGAAGCTGATTTTTATGCGGGGGGGTTTGATATCATAGATGCCTCGGGCAAGGCAGTTTTGCCGGGGTTTGTTGACTCTCATACACATCTTGTTTTCGCCGGTTACAGGGATGAAGAGTTTTCTTGGAGACTTCGCGGTGACAG
>CAZDAB010000276.1:0-4878 GCA_964502855.1 uncultured Desulfobacteraceae bacterium
CGCAGAAGTTGGACTTTTTACGAGACCGTCAAATACTGATTACTTTGTCCGCCAGCTGCATGGCGGTAACGATATCGAGCATATTCGTGGTCTCGCCCACCTGTTTTTGGTCGAGAAGGTCAAAATGGGTCAGGCAGGTGCCGCAGACAAGGATGTGAAGCCCTTCCTTTTCATATTCTTTTAAAACCGGCAACACCTCTGAACCCTCAATGGTGAGTTTAACCCCATTGTTCACAAAAACCAGCCGCCATAGCTCAGGTCCCATCTCTTTGAGTGTCTTGATATAGCTGGTCATGAGTTTTAGCCCCAGCTCGTCATCACCATACCCCATGCGATCCGTAGCCAGCATGACCATAATTTTCTTTGTACGGGCTTCTTCTCTCTCTTGGGTGGAATCTTTTGAAGAAATACCGGCCTCACGCTTTCCAATAACATAAAAATCGTTCCCGTCCTTTTGTACGTCGGTATCAAAGTTTTGGGATTTTAAAAACCGGCAGACATTTTGTTTTGAGGCCTCATTATCAACGATGACTTTGATTACATCCGGGGTCACTTCTTCGAGAGCCGCTTTTGTCTGAAGTACCGGAGCCGGACATGCCAGACCCCTGGCGTCTATCTCTTTCATATCTGCACCTCTTTTGTGTCGGTCAGATACTCATCCACGATTCTTTTGGTTTGTAACAGTCCCTCAACTTCCCTTATTTCGAGAACCCACCACTCACAGCCAATTTCTTGTAAAAGTGAAAGACGGTCTTCAATATCCTCCTTTTTTTCCGGTGGAATATGCCCTTGACCCGGAATTTCGGTATGGTAAATATGGGCATTAAACACCCTGTCCGCATGGGGGGTGACAAAATCTTCAATGGTGTATTGCTGGCTCTGCACAGATTCGCACGCATACGCATGTCCGATATCCAGGGTAACGTCGGCCCCACTTCTGCGAATCAGCTTTTCAAAGAGATTTGCCTTGCTTGTCCAGCCCCAGGCCAGATTTTCAAGACAAACCCTCACGCTCATGGCCCGGCCGTAGTTAACCAGTCGTCTTAAATTATTTATGGTGGTCTCCCATGAAAAAAGTTCCGTGGAGTCATGGCCAAGGCCGATGTGCAGGGTTATATATCTTCCCCCCACTTTAGAAATAAGACGGATTACCCGGCAGAAAAGGTCTTTAGCCGCTTCGGCTTTCTCGGGATCGCCATGGCCCAGGTCTATGCGATCAAATGGACAGTGATACCGAACTTCAAGAGGTCCCAGGGCCGATATGTCCTTAACCCATTTTGATTCCTGTGCGGGTGTTATGGGCAGTTTTTGCAGGTCAAAAGAAAAATCGATACCGGAAAAATCATATTCATGGGCAAATTTTCTGAGTTTTTCCGTGTCTGAAAAAAAGTTGCACATGGCCAGTTTGGGCGTTACCGGCCTTTGACCGGCCGCTGCTTCCAGGTCCGTCAAAAATTTTTCCATGTTCAAACCATATCTTGCCGCAACCTTTCTTAAGGGTTCGAAAAGCGCCTGGCAGCAAATACATTCACCGGCCTGCTTGTCGTACTGTTTAAATACTTCCTCGGTTTTTCTGTACCGGGATAAAACATCCAGCACCGTCATTTCAGGACGTATGCACGATCCTTGCTTTAAGACAGTTTTTCCCATAATTTTCCTTTGTCATTCTTTTTTAGAATTTTAGCAAAAGACGGCTTTGTAAAAAGTCCAATTTCTGCATTGCGCTTCATTTCGTGTTCACTGCGGCGTACATAAGTACGCCTCATTCCACGAAATTCGCGACGCCTTGAACTTGAACTTCTTACTTTGCCGTATCAATTTTAACTTTTTACGAGTTCATAAAAATGTATCGGCAATTTCTGTAACATATTTATGTATACGATATTTCAATTAGTCAAACTGGAATTTCCGATATAAAATATCCGTTTCATCGGAAATATCAATAGCTTGTTTTGCACAATGTTTTTTTTCTCGTTTTTCTTTATCTGCTCCATGGCTTTAATCACGCGCATCCTATCCTTTTTGGAGAATTTCCGACAGTGCTCTGGGAATGTGCTGAACCATCTCAAAAACCTGCATGGCGGGTGTGGGGTTTGCGTAGTGCCCGGCCAGTCGATTCACCCTGGCGGCAATCGTGGCCGCCTTCACAACCTCCATGCCGGTTCCGATCAGAGCGGTTACAATGCCGGTAAGCGTATCCCCTGTGCCTCCGATGGCCTCCAGAGCTTCTTCCACGGGAATATCAATCGTCGCCTGAATTCCCTGCCGGTCGGCCACATAATCCTGTTTCCCCTTGACCAACAAGCAGCGTGCTGCATTTTCATGCCGGTAAGCACGCGCTATCAGTTCCGGTACCCGATTTTCCTCATGCAGGATAAACCCCCGGGTGTAAAAGGGATGCGGCGCTTCTTGGTCCGCCAGAAAAGCCAACTCCCCGATGTCGGGCGTGAAAAGATCATATTGAGAAGACTGCCCGCTCATTTTGGCCGCGTACATGAAACCTGCATCCGCAATCAAAACCGGCCGCCGTTCCATCTCTTCCACGGCAAACAGGACCCGATTGTGCCAGTCCACATCCGGCTGAAGGTAATGAAAAACAATGGCATTAAAATCACGTTTCCCCAACTGCCTGCTCAAATATTCATAAAGGCGCCGGCTGCCGTGTCCAAGGCCCACATCTCCCACCAGATATGCGAATGGAGCACCTTGATCAAGCACCTGGGCGGTCTTGATTGCTGCCGCCAGCAGGGCCGGGGTCCCTCGATTTACCGGGATCTGCTTTCCCTGGATAGTGATGCTGTCCCCTTCCAGGCGGGTTTCCCCGGTCACCAAAGGGAAGTCCGGGTCAGGAACCGTTCCGACGACTCCAATCACCGGCGTCTCATCTCCTCGTAAGCCAGTTGAAGGGCATACCCGCAGAGGGTGTGGCCGATTTCCCGCGGGCTTGGGGCTTTATCCAGCGACAGTCCGACCATTTTGCTTGCCAGATAGGGGACATCCGGACAGCCTCCCCCTGAAATATTCACGATTGTCTGTGTCTCCTTTTCAACAGTTAATTTCATATTGGCCGCCCGGATCATCAGGTATTTTCCAAAATCCTTATTTTGAAAAAGATCCACGGGCTGCAGCAACGGGCTGCTGACAGGCACTATTTCCATGGGTGGCGTCCCGACGTTCTCTAATGTCCTCAAAATGTTCAGTTCCTCAATAAGGGGAATCTCGATAACCAGATCGCAGCCGCTCCGAATTTCAGGCGGAGGGCCCATAACCCGGATTTTCCACCCCGCTTTTTTAAGGATGCTTTCCGCTTTGATTACTTCACTGGTATGCTCAAAGACCAGTATGCCCCTGTCCGGATGAGATGATGTTTTGGTTTTCTTTTTTCTCGATTTTAGCCGCTCTAAAAAAGACACGTCCTACTCCTTTTTTATGGTAAGCGTATATCCTGTTTCATGCTCTTGAATATCCGTTACCTCCCATCCCTGGCTTCGGGCGGCACGGCTCACGTTCTCCTTTGATGTGTCCGTATCCACTTTTATTATGATTTCTCCTTTTTGCATTTCTTTAATCTTATCTATGGTCATTAAAACCGGTTGGGGACAGGAAAGCCCTCCTGCATCGACAATTACACTCATTTTCCACCTCCTGTGTTATTTCTTCCTCATGGTAATACCGATAAACAGGCAGACGACAAGACCGATAATCACTGCTGCGATTCCATGGGGTCCCACCCCTTTTGGCGAACTGGCCAGGCCGAAATTATGGGCGAATCCGGCCCCAACGATCATGCCCAAAACAAAAACCGCTGCATCGCCGTCACCCTCTCCGGCCAGAAAAAGTTGTCGACCCGGACATCCCCCGGCAAGGGCAAAGGCCAGACCGGCCAGAACCATGCCGCCGAAGTTCCAGACTTGCATGGTATGGGCCACCGGCTGTTTGGCAAAGCCGGGATGAAACTGGCCTAAAATCAGACTGGTTATAAAGGCCAGGGCCACAAGGGCAAGAAGTCCCAGAAAAAGATGAGCCTGCCTGAACAAAATAAGATCCCTGAAGGCCCCCATCGTACAAAAACGGCTTCTTTGTGCGGTGAATCCAATGCAAAGCCCGATGGCCAGAGGAACAAGCAGCGGGGCATGCATGGCGCCCGGTCCCTTGAGGCTGTAAAACAGAACCCCGCTTTTTGCCTCATCCTTCACCTGGGGATAAATAAGCATTAAAATAAAAAAACCCGCCATCATCAAGGGCAATAACCACCCCACCGAGGCGTATGTCTTCTGGGTCCGACCCAGGTTGTATCCCCCCTTGAGAAAAAGCGTACCGATCCAGATGCCGCCGATCAATCCGAGTAACCCAAAAATGGCGTTTCCATCACCGGCTGAAAAACGCAACAGGGCCCGCCACGGGCATCCCAGAAAGACCAGTGCTCCGATCATGGCAAAAACCCCCAACACGAATCGAACAATCGGAGCGGAGCCCGCACGGGGCCGGAATTCTTTAAAACCATACGCAGCAATCAATGAACCCAGGACAAACCCAATGATTTCAGGTCGCATATACTGGACCACCGCCGCCCGATGAAACCCGACGGCTCCGGCAATATCTCTTTCAAAACATGCCACGCAGATACCCATGTTTCCGGGATTACCCCATTTCTGTAAAAGCGGGGCAAGCACTCCGATAAAGGTTCCAACGCCGATGATGCCCCACCGTGTGGAAAAAAAGTTCTTGAATTGACCCATTTATCTCCTCCTTTATTTTTCCCTGAAAAACCTGGTCTTGTGGGCCAGGTCAGACTTCTCCGGCTCTGCCTGAAGAATCGATGTAAGAGTTTGAAGTGAACTAAAGTTTAAAGTGAGCTAAAGTTAAGGAATTCTGTCA
>CAZDAB010000277.1:0-4844 GCA_964502855.1 uncultured Desulfobacteraceae bacterium
TGCTTAACTTTCATAATACACTGTTTTTTGGAGTATTTCGAGTAC
Source organism: uncultured Desulfobacteraceae bacterium (assembly GCA_964502855.1). Lineage (GTDB taxonomy): Bacteria > Desulfobacterota > Desulfobacteria > Desulfobacterales > UBA11574 > S5133MH16. The sequence goes on from CAZDAB010000277.1 coordinate 46, forward strand.
TTTTTTACTTTTTTTGCAATTAATTTGCGCTTGTATTGGGTCTAAACTGCTCCAATCTCCGTGCATATGCTTTTCGGGTACCCTTTGTATATCCGTTTTCTGCAATCCATTGAAGATAGCTCTCAATCGCCCGATCCAAGTCCTTTAGGACCAATTCAATCTCCTTGAGCCGTTCTTCGATCCTTTCAATGGTTGATATTGTTTTATCATCGATCATCTTAAAAACCCTTAACGGTTTGTTGGATAAGCTTATCAACAGGAGATCGAACCTCTCTTTCCTGACGATCCGGTAGTTTCCCCGGCAGATCGAGCACCTGGAAAAGGGTGCCGTCAAAGGCAATGAGATCTTTATCCATCAGGCTGTTCCGGGATGCTATATATTCGTCAAGGCTCAGCTCAAGAAGCGTGCAGATGGTGTCATAGCTGTAAAAAGAAAGACCGTTCCGATCCGATACCAAGACCAAAAAGAAGTATAAAAGCAGTTCTTTTTGCCCCAAAGCAGCCAATAACCCATCCAAGACGAATCGGTGGGGTATAAAACTAAAACCGCCGTTAATTTTTCTGACCCTTTTCGGGTTGAGGACCTTTTTCTTGATCATGATCGACTCCTTTTGTGTAATCTACAAAATTTGATGCTTTAATGTCGATCGCCTCTTAAAAACCTATACAGGGTAGTTGGTTGGAATTTCATTTATATCCAATTGGTTATATCGGTATCACCTCTTAAAATCAAAAAGGGAGTGGTCGGTAAAGATGTTTAATGATTATAAATGGTTAAGGTCGTATCACCTCTTGAAAACGATTTTTAGGGTAGTCGACGGGTCGGTCCGGCATTAAAAGGGTGATGCGCATGAATTGCTTTTTGCCTTCGTCGATGGAGGAGTTGGGCCAAATACTCATGAATGATAACCAGTTGAACGCCGATCACCTCTTTAACATACTCAATCGGCATCTCTGTCTTCATCCGGCTTGTCGGTACCTTAATAAGATGCTTTTCAGGTTGGATCCTTCCTGGATCACCCCTGCATTGTGTAGCGGTATCGATCTTTTTTTGAAGATAATTGGTTTTAAAGTAATCAGTATTTTTTCTGTTCCACCCGGCACATTTTTTCTTATGCCATTCTCTTTGACATTTAGTTCGACTGCAGGTCATCTGCCTATCTTTTAATCGAGGGTTGGGCAGGAACCATCGTCTACATATCCGGCAGGGGCGCTTGCGGGTAGGTATCTTTGACATCGAATTCTCCTTTGATGTAATACGAGAAAACGATTTTACAATCTTTTAAAGGGTTCTCTATGGGGAATACTGTTAGATTCGATTTGATGAAAGAATGAAAAGAATTATATGGATCTTTAAATTTTTAAGGGAGGAACCATATGGAAATTAAATTATGGAGAATTAAAATCTCACAACATAATAAAACCAACAACATAACTCCAAGGTATCTTATATTTAGCAATTTATGTACTCGTGGCAAGATATGTCAAAGTGCATAATGATATAATAATGGTTAATTCAATATTTGGCCTACGCGGTCATAAATGGATGTATTGTCCATATTTTTAGGACGTATAATAGATAGTTAAATTATAAAGAGATAACATGAACCAAGAAATTGAAACAATTAAAGAGTCCGCTAAAGCTGTTCAAGAAGTTGCCAAAACTACCGGCAAAGCGATAGATGCTGGCACGAAATTTGGGAGCTTTATCTCTAAATACATTTCTGGACCACTCGAGCAAGGTATCGGGATATTTGAGGATAAGCTCAAATACATGAGGCGGGAAAGACAGTTACGCTTTATGCAGCGCGAGAATGACTTGCTAAAAAGCGTGGGCCTAAGTGGACCGACTCAAGCAATCCCAATAAAACTAGCCATACCTCTTTTTCAAGCCGCATCACTTGAAGACGATGATTACCTTCAAGATCTTTGGGCAAAATTGTTAGTCAATGGCGCAAATGCCAACAGTGGTATTGATCTCAAAAGGGCATATATTGATATCCTTGAGCAAATAACACCTTTGGAAGCAATAATCCTTGAAAAGATATATCAATTGCCATTTGACAAAACACAACACAATGGAATTAGAACTGATGGTTTACCTGCTGTTGCAATAGCAGGTAAAGAAGAAGACAAAGAAGATGACTCGAAAGACCCATCAGAAGAAGTAAAACTAGCCCTTGCAAACCTCGCAAGACTCGGTTGTATTTCATTTGCTAGATCTTGGGGTGGAGGTGAAATCTTTTCATATGTAAACCCGACATTGCTTGGCAAACACTTCATTGAGGCCTGTACACTAAGTAATGCTATTGAAATTTAACAAATCGCTTCAGTGGATGTCGAGAACGTTTGCAGCGCTGACGCAGCAAGTTAATTGAAAAGATGAGAATTTAAAAGGAGAAGCAGGAATGGGGGGTAAGGAAAAGAAAGAGTTAATCGCAAACAAGGACGTACCTTTGCTGACGAAGACATCTCTTTTATACGGAGATTCAACTTTAACGCGTTCGTTGATTCTATCAATTCCTAATTTCGGAAGCTCTATAGACTTAATGCTAATCAAGAAGGGCCAAAAGTACCTTCAGGAACGAATAGAATTTTTTCTAAAGGAATTAAGCTCTCGTCTAAAAAGAGTTGAGAATCAGATTGTTAATATTCAAGATGAAGAAGGCCTCTTCGACATCATGCAGGCAGCTTACGACCAAGTAGTTCGAAGTCGTTCTAAACGCAAAATAGAACGATTTGCTCAACTAATTTCTGACTACGTTGTGAGCGAAAGTAACTGGGATGAAACCGAGGTTTTAATAAAGTTGGTTGGCGAATTGTCTGACATGCATGTTGATATTTTAAACTTTACAATTGGTGTTCCTCGGACTTGGGGAAATCGTAGAGTTGTCTATTTAGGAGGAGGTCGAGTACTCCAAGAAAACATTCCAGCATTAGGCGATCATTTTCCAAATTTCTCGGAATCAGCGTTGAAAATGTATTGTTCGGAGCTTATTTCAAGGGGTCTTTTGTATGATGAAGGTCTTCGCGGAGCGGGTTTAGGCGCAATGGAATATGTCGTACCGACTGATTTAGCAGTCTGGTTTTTAGATAAAATTAAAGAATCTAATATTTAGACGTTCAGTTCGAGCCAAACATCGCTTTGCCCCTACGACTGAACTTGAACGTTACCATAATTGATATCTGCAATATATGAAATGTTTTTGAGTCCTAAAAATCATGTGATATCATTTTTTCAAAAGGGGCAAATTATTTTTTGAGGTTTTGCCCTTTTCATTTTAATGATATATGTAACAAATAAGAATCGGCTTTAGGTGGTGCTTATGACAAGAAATCGCCATGATAACGAAATTAATTCATAGATCAAATCAAGAAGGTCCAAATGAAACATACCGCTTTATTGATCCTGTTGGCACTTTTTTTAATTACGCATAATGCTGCAAATGCTGAAGGGCTTGTAGTAATCGATCTGGTTGACGGAACCACAATTTCTGGCAAATTGGTTTCTTTTGATAATGGGGTCTACACAATCAATTCGACGACGCTGGGTACCTTAAAAATCAAAGAAACAACTGTTATAAGCATACGCAGCAAAACTTCGGTAGCGGAAACACCACCCGATATTAGCACTCAAAACGAGATCCAATCTTTGCAACAAAGGATGGTGGCCGATCAAGAAATAATGAAAATAATTACTTCCTTACTGCAAGATCCGGATTTTCAGGAGATATTGCAAGACGAGACACTTATGAAAGCAATTTCTTCTGGTGATCTAAATACCCTGAAATCAAATCCGAAACTGCAAAAGTTGTTAAACAAATCTACTGTTAAACAAATTAAAGAAAGCTTTGAACAATAGGAGACAATCCGCTTGGGAGCACAACATGATAAAAACACTGCACTTGCATCGGCGAAGTGTAGGGCAAGGCAGACCAGGAGAAAACAATGAATGAAGTGAACCATGCCGGATCGATTCTGAAAATCAGGAAGAGAGGCTATATCGACTTATAGATCATACAACCCCAGGTCAATCCCGCTCCTAAACAGATGAGTGGACATACTCTAATATGGTTTAGATCTCGTTTGGAAATCTTCAATCAAAGACCTGTGATTTCTGCTATAGAGCAGAAATCCGACCATGCGAAAATATTTTGTGTCCCATAGACATATCTGCAAAGGGAGCAGTTGCGGATACGTAATGTAGATTACACGTATTTGACCTATTTGAATCCGTGAGATACCTCCAACGTCTATGCACTTAATCCTGGTCTCATATAATTGCAATTATTAAATTTTGAAGTCGATTCAGAACTTACGATATCGAAAATCAGAATTGAACCGTTAACCCATCTTTGTAGGCTCAATTAGCAAAGAAAAGCAAAATCAACGAGTTGCATCTTTGAATCCATGCTGTATGGCACTACAAATTTTGCTTTTATACAGATACTACCTTTTTAATTGTTCTGCCTGGATAGTGAGCCAACCCCAATGCATCATAAATAACCTGCTGCCTTGGTTCAGGACGTGTGCTTTTTCTGATATGGACTGTCTCGCCATTTTGGCAGTTCATTGATACTGTGCAATCCCCACAGGCATCCACCGGGTAGGAAGGTATAGGGTAAAAAGAGATTGTCGATTGCAGAGGGTAATGCTTTAGTGCAATTTCGGTAAGGGGGGCGGGGTTGAATTTGGGCGTTTCTTTCTTTCATTTGTTTGTGTAAATGAAGTCACATTCCACGTCAAGCCAGAATAGACGCGCCGGGTGCCTTGCATCATATCATATGCAGAGGTATCGA
>CAZDAB010000278.1:0-4835 GCA_964502855.1 uncultured Desulfobacteraceae bacterium
TTAGTAGATTCGGATGCATTTTCATAATACATATATTATGGTGAAGAAACGATACCTGAAGATAACAACGTTCTATTTAAGACCAATAACAAGATAATATCAAGTAAAAAAAATAACTTGAAACCAACGAACGCCAGTTGGGTACCGGAATATAATGATTTTAATGCTGAAATAAAAATCAGGCACTACTCCAAAAGTCTTCTATATCTGCCTTGAATCCGGGGTGCCTTGGACTTTCATTCAAGCAGGTCTTTCTCCTGACTTTATCAACTGAGGGATAACCCCCATTTCTCTCGACTCCTTGAATCCTATATTCAGCGTGTAAAGATTTGATCACTTTGGCGACAAATGAGAAAACCGCTTTTTTATTGAAAATATTATTGATAAGGTCGAAACTGCAAACCGGTTTTGATAAAACCATTGAACAGGATAAAAACATGATAGGAAAGGGGTCTACTTTTAACTCTTCTCTTTTACCATCAGAGGTCAAACATAGACCTCATTTCATTGGATTTTGCACATAATTTCCCCGGCTATTTGTGTCAGCCTGAATCCTGTTCCTCAACCGTTTTAATGGATTTAGGCATACATTAAACGACGCCCTTTAGGCTCTGGAATAGGATCTCCAAACTCCTTAGCGGTATCAATCCATAGCTGCATGGCATCCTTGACATTACTCAATGCCAGCTCCTCGGTGGGCCCATGAGCAATACAACCGGGAAGTTCTGGCACATCAGCGACAAAGACCTTATCATCATTGCTCCAGTAGATTATAATTTCATATTTTCTCATCTGATTTCCTGCAATTCTTGTTGTGATTTATGGAGGCCGAACAATTTAATTCACCGGAAAAAATTCTGTAATTTGTAATATAAGATGATATTGCAGAAAAAAATCTGTGTTGATATGTTCTGCAATAACAATACATAGACTAACTGCAGAATATAAGAGTAGGAAATTTATGAAAATATTATAAGGAAATCAATGCAGTATGTCAAGGATAATAACAGCCGGAACCCAAAGAAATTATTAGATCTTGCAAGGGAAATATTGAGACGCAAGCATTACGGCATCCGAACGGAAGCGGCCTATCTTTGGATGGATGAGACGTTATATATATTTCATAGCAAACCATACCCCAAATATTTTGTTTTCAGCTTCATGATCCTTCTTAAAGATTGGAGCCCTTTTTCTTTAATTCGGTTGGAATCCGAAAAAGATTTCAAAATTTCTTGAAAAGCATTTTCAATGTCCGGACCCTTGTGACAGATCAGGGCGATGTCTATGTCTGCTGAAAGGATTTGCCGGAGAACGGTTTTGATATCAAAATGTTTTTTTATGGCGCCCATGTCCAGGTCGTCTGTCATGATAACGCCGCCATACCCCATTTGTTTGCGAAGAAGATCATGGGTAATGATCGCTGACAGGCTTGCGGGCCACTGGGCATCCATGTTTGGATAACGAATATGAGAAAGCATGATTCCGGCCACGTTATTGTCTATGGCGGCTTTAAAGGGAAGCAGATCCGTGGTTTGCATGGCGTCAACATCAATATCCAGGTCGGAGATTTCATCATGTGGATCCAGTATGATGCGGCCGATTCCCGGAAAATGTTTTGCTACCGCCATAATATTATTTGCCTGAAGATGATCGATAACCACGGTTCCCAGTTCAGATACCCACAGGGGATCGTGGCCGAATACACGGGTTGCCTGGACACTGTCTGTGCCTTGGGGGGCAACATCCAATACGGGCGCAAGGTTCATATTGACTCCGATTTCCGTGAGTTCTGCAGCCGTGACCCGGGCAAAGTGAATCGCATCTTCAGGTCCTTTCATTTGGGGATTGCCAGGGAACTGGGTGAAGGGTTCTTTGAGTCTGGCGACTTTTCCGCCTTCCTGGTCAATAGAGATAAACAGCGGCGGCCGGCCGCAGGAACGGGCATATTCCTGAACGGATGAGCACAGATGTTTGATCTGGCCGGGATTTATAAGGTTTCTTGCAAAAAGGATGATCCCGCCCACATGCAACGTTTTAATAAGGAATTTGAGGTCCGGGTTGAGTTCGGTTCCGTCAAATCCCACCATCAGCCGCTGGCCCGCGGATTGTTCATCTGAAAATGCTGCAATATCCATTTTTTTACCTTCTTTTTATGTAAAAACATTTCGCCACCAAGTCACCAAGACACGAAAATGAATTTTAACAAACAGGTTTCCTTTGTGTCTTTGTGCTTTTGTGGCAATTTGTTCCGGTTTATCCGTCCCAGGATTTAACGAATACCATCCCCACCCAATCTTTTTCAACGGCTTTCCAGGTACATCTAAAGCCTTTACGGGTGTAACTATTCAAAATGTCCATGACTTCATCTGTTTTGATTCCCGAAATCACAACCATACCCGGTTTTTCCGTTATTTTTGAAATCAGAGAACAAAGCCGTACAAGGGTTGGATACCGGAGGTTGGCCGTTATCAGGGAAAATTTTTCATTGATATTTTCTATGTTACGGTCAAGGATCTGGATTTGATCTTCCATGTTGTTCAATATAATATTTTTTTTGGCTTCCGATCTTGAACAGGGATCGATGTCAATCCCCAATGCCTTTTTTACCCCCAACCCAACCGCCGCGATTGCGAGAATTCCGGATCCGGTTCCAATGTCCAGAGCCTGGGTAGGGTTGGTTTTAACGACACAATTTTTTCCGGACAATGCCGCTTCTATGCCCCTGACGGCCAGCCGGGTAGTGGGGTGTTCTCCCGAGCCGAAGGACGCACCTCGGGCTATGTTTATGACCACGTCATCAGATTCCGGCGGATAACTCATATTGGCCGGTTTAAGAACAACCCGTTTTGAGATGCGGGTGGGTTTGTTAAAGGACTGTTCCAGAAACGAACAGCCGAGATTATAAGTATAGACCAGTTGGCGATCTGCCACCAAGTCACTGATGGCCGTTTTTAACATTTTTTTATGGACCACAAATTTTTGGGAAAGTCTTTTTTCGAGTTCGCCGTAAGTCAGCTTTTCTTTAGATTCAGAGACGGTTTCAAACACCTTTTGGCGGAGTTCTCTACTATCCGTGAGCACCTTTTTGGGGGGTTCGTGAGATACGGTCATTATTTTTTTTACCGGCTCAGCTGATATTTTCGCACGGCTCTGTTGTGATCTTTTAGGTTTGTTGAAAACTGGTGCGTATTGTCTTTTTTTGAAACAAAATAAAGGAACCGGGTCTCGGCCGGATAAAGGGCGGCTTTTATGGCTTTGGTTCCGGCGTTTGCAATGGGCCCCGGAGGGAGCCCTTTGATTCTATAAGTGTTGTAAGGTGTATTTTCGGCAAGATCTCTTCGTCTAATGTTGCCGTTAAAGTCTTCTATGCCGTAAATAACCGTGGGATCACTTTCCAGACGTATTTTCCGCTTTAAACGATTGTGAAAAACCGAGGAGACAATGGGTCGTTCTACGGCCACACCGGCCTCCTTTTCGATAATCGATGCAAGTGTTACCACCTGGTGGATTGTAAATCCAAGGGTTTTGGCTCGATTTTTCCATTCCGGATTGAACACGGACCAAAAACGTTTCACCATTGAAGATATGATCTTTTCGGCTGTAGCCTCTTTGGTAAAATAATAAGTGTCGGGGAAAAGATACCCCTCAAAGGTTTTAGCATCAATTCCTTTGGAATGCACTAGGTCGGCGTTTGTTGCGGCTTTTAAAAAATCTGCCCGGGTTGCTAATCCTGCCTGGGATACAACCCGTGCAACCTGTCGCAGGTTATATCCTTCCGGTATAGTGATGCTGTGGAGACGGACCTTCCCGATGATAAAGATTTCAAGTATTATTTTCGGTGTCATGGTAGGGGAAAGGACATATTCTCCGGCTTTTATGTTTTTATCATAGCCTTTAATGCGGGAAAACAACCTGAATTTAGCAGGATGATCGATCACTCCTTTTTTATGCAGTATTTGGGAAAGAGACTTAAATTTCTGGCCGGGTTCAACAATGATAACTTGTTTCACAGGTTCGGCACTTGCGGGTTTATCCGCGTACCTAAGGATATCCACATAGACGGCCGCTGCAACGAAAAACACAAAAATCAGCATGAATATGATAGTGATCCGTAATTTCTTCAAAGTTAAAACACTCCGTTTAAGATAGCATGTTAATTTTATTCTAAATCGCCACAACTTGTCAAAGGAGTAATGATAATTGAAGATTTGCCATTGGAAATTGACCATGGGATCGGTTTTTTTCAATTTCCAATCCCAATATCCGGTATCCGATGCCCAGTATCCAGCATATGTCTTGATTTCCTGGCTTTTATGTATATCATTAAATAATTGAATGGTAAAACCTAAATGATCAATAACAACTCGTGAATAGTTAAGGATGGATTGAAAAGTATGAGCCGGACGCGCAAAACAGATGAATCATACCGGGGATTTGAGCAGGGGCCCATACGGCCGCCCAGCGAGGCTTACAGCCTGCTGATCCGTGTCACTCGCAACTGTCCATGGAACCGCTGTACGTTCTGCCCCGTTTACAAGGGATCGCGGTTTTCCATCCGTTCGGTTGACCATGTTAAAAAAGATATTGACGCCGTTCACACATCCATTCAAATCATACGGAATATGGCCGACCAAAACGGCCGTATTCGTCGATTCGAGATGCGTAAAGGGGCCGGAAACTATGAACAAACGGACCCTATGGCCTTCAACGCCTCCGTGAACTGGTTTGCCGGGGGCATGAATTCGATTTTTATCCAGGATGCAAACAGTCTGATTATAAAGCCGCACGACCTTATAGAGATTCTGATACATCTTAAAAACCGCTTTCCCTGGGTT
>CAZDAB010000279.1:0-4835 GCA_964502855.1 uncultured Desulfobacteraceae bacterium
GCACCGTAGACAAATATACGGTTAGAATCGAAGAATAATTTTTTTACTTTGTCAGCCCCACCTTTACACAAAAAATAATGGAAAGGTGCAAACCTGACTCCAGTTTATTCGAATGAGACATTAAAGGAGATCCATCGTTCTAAAGGCTATGAAAATAAATTTTTAGAGTTATTAGAAGAGATTGGTGCAAAATATATTGAGCCTGTTTTGAGTGAGAAGTCTAAGCAAACAGGTCAAGCGAGACTTCACGCTGTTAGCCCAAAAGCTATTTATGAACAATTTCTAAAAAATATAGCAGAATCAATAGAGGGGGATTTGGGGCTGTCAGCGATCCTTATGAAGTTCTACGGGGGCAAACAAGATTCTTCTTTCGAAGAAATATTTGAAAGCGGTGCAAATGAATTGCATCATTACATATTGGGGGCTCTCGATGAGCTGGTAAATGTTCCCGAAATGAGCTTACATGAAATAGAAAAACTTAAGGCATTGTTTACTGATCTTCCTGAAATGATGATAACCCACACTTCATCTATGACAGAGACACTGGATGCACTGGATGCATCACCCATATCAGCATTTGAAGAAGAAACTGGCATCGGTCCCAAAATACTAAACAACATCCGTCCTCCTAATGTTGTCATGAAGGTTTGGGGAGTAATCTCAGAAAAAATGAATGCTCCAAACGATGATTTGGAAACATTTTTTGGGATTAAGCCGCACCCTTTTGAAGAAGACTCTGACCGAGAACGAACGCTTCAAGAAAAAGTAAACGCTATATATCACCAGTTAAACTTTATAGGCTATTTTCGTGATTCAAAAATGAAAAAGGTAAAACGCTTTAAAGCGTCCTTTAGTGATATGACCCATGCAGGTATCGCTTCCTTTTGTCATCTCTTTTTATGTCGCGATAAGAATTTGGTTATGAAAGCTTCAGCGGCCTTTGAGCATTTAGGCGTTAAAACAAAAATTTTATACTATAAAGCTAACAAACCAAACCAACTAACCGCTAACGCGTCGGTTGATTAAACGTTTACCATACTTTGAATATCTTCAATATGTCGCAGGTTTTTCTGAGGCTTCAAAACCTTTGATACCTCCAAGGGATCTCATATTTAGGAATTTATGTGCTCGTGGCAAGCTGTAATTTCTGAAGTGAGGGGCGGACCACAAGATATAGTATCCGCCTTATTTTTTTGATTGAGGAATATCTATTGTAATCCACGCTGGTTGGCAGGTATTAATCATCGTGCACTATGGCAAGAAATGTGGGATCGGTTTTGGCTTTTTAGAGGCCCAAAATATTATTCTGAATAACTATATCGTATCGATATCATGAGTTTCGGAATGTTCAAAAAAGTTTGGATTTCCGTTGAACCAGCCCAAAATTGTAAGGCAGCGTATCACAAGGAGGACATTACAATGCCCATCAAAAATGCAAAAACAAGATTTTCCATTTTTATCCAAGTTATTATAACTTTAGTTTTGATAGGGGGGTGTGCCAGTTCAGGTCCACTTAAAAATCTGGAAAATGATCATTTGGCTCAAGAGCAGGGGTTCCAATCCTTAGTTTTCTGGCGTATCAAGGTAATAGATAGAACTAACTCCTTTGGCAAACCAAAGTTGGCAAATGTTCCTGGATTCCAGTTTTATGAAGCTGAGAAATCAGTTAGCGACCCAATATTACATTTCATCAGGCCCAATTTAAAAATGAGCGCCTGGGATGGTAAGGTTTTAAGTGGGGGGTGGGTTAAGAAAGATGACGTCAGCTATCTGGATGAGACGACTATTGCAGAAATAAAACCGGGGGAATACACACTTGATAATATTTATTTTCTCATGGAACACTACAATAGTTATACTGTTGGCCAAGGTGGTACAACAGCGACGAATTATTTTACTATTGATGTTGATAAAACATACGATATTCCTCCGGGAAAGCTATTATACCTTGGAGAATTTGATGTAGAGTTTGTCAGTAAAAAAAATGTCGAAAATAAGGGAAATGTCTATACTTATAATGTTAAAATCAATCAAAACACGGATGACTTTAATAGGAATTTGAAAATAGTTCAGGAGCGCTATCCACTTCTGTATAATCAATTTAAAAATAATGTTGATATAGCATATAGCAAGTATTTATTTTTTGAAGATTTTAGCCTTACAAGAATACTCCATTCCGGTGATATGTCGTTTAAAAGAAGTAAGAGAGCATGGAAGGATAGCGTCTGGGAACTTTTCTCTGGGGGAGAGTATCACCTATCTGGGGGAGAATATATCATAGAACCAAATGATAATAAATGTCATTGGTCGACAATTAAGTTTCCAACTCCTGTTCCAATAAATTTTGATATTGAGCTTGTAAGTACATGGAAATCTGGTGTTGAAAATGGTACGCATGGACTCTTATTAGCAAATGATTCTAACAACTTTTGTCAATTTACTGTTTCTGGGAATGGATATTCATGCATATTTGTAGGCGTTGATGGTAAGTATATAGAACCTCAGCCAGTGGGATGGAAACCTAACACGGCCAATAAAGGAAACGGAACTATTGCTAATCGACATAAAGTAGAGGTAAGAGGAAATGTTTTGAACTATTATGTGAATGATAAATATATAGGAAGAGTTAATAATAAGATAAATTTTAAAAATGGTTTTATTGGAGTTTTTGTTTGCGACAAACAAAAAGTGGCCTTCGACGATCTGAAAATAAAATAGAAAAAAGCTTTCAAAAGCCAACGAAAAACATTTATGTCTCAAACGCATCCACTTCCATGTGCATTGATTCCCGATGCAAATCCTAAAAAAAGGCGAGTGCGTATATCTCCAAGATAACACACAATTAAAAATTGGTCACTATTAGGCAATTTTTTATCCCTTTTGGGGATGTTATATAGCTGCATAGATAAGAACCCTATATGGAACAAAAAATCGCCGGATAGTTTATATCTGATATTCGGCGCGAAAACACCAAATCATTGGGAACGCTATACAGTATACGACAAAGGAGGAGCCATAGATTTTTTCAAATGGAAAGACAGCTTCAAAATTGGAATCGAAGAGATTGACCAGCAGCACAGGGTATTCCTCGGGCACTTGAACGAATACTACCTTCAGATTAAGGGCGACAAACGAGCTGGAATGGCCCCGGAGATGATCAAAAAACTCACAGCATATGCAGACGCACTTCCGTTTTGAGGAAGATCTGATACGTTTAAGTGGCTATCCGAAAGTGGAATACCACGAAAGTCAGCACAAGTACTTCGAAGAGCAACTCGCGGAATTTGAGACTTCCCAAGCCGGAGGAAGTGGGAAGACCGCGGAGAGCGTTTTGGCCCTTCTGAGAGACTGGTTTTTGAATCACATTTTAGAGCAAGACAAGGAATTCTTACCCTATGTGAAGTACTGAAGAAGCCTTTATGAAAGCAGCAGGTTATATTGGGCTCGAAGAACACTTTGTTTTACATAGAGAGCTAATAAAGCGGACATAAGAATTAGCACGAGTGGCAGTTTCTTATAAAGAGCCGGAAATAGCTCTGTCATTTTTTAAAAAATGGTGGCTTGGCCATATTAACAAAGAGGATAAAAAATATGCACCACATGTGAAAAGGATATTAGAGATTCAATCGTTTGTATTTTAATACCAGAGGCAAATTATCTTCTAACATGACAAATGCACTCGAGCGATGATTAGCGCCGCCCTATCAGTCGCTCTGTTTTTTGCCGCTGTTGATTTGCGGCGTTCGCGATAAAGGAGGACAAAATGGAACAGATCACCTGGACTGAAGACTTCAGCGTTGGAGTTGAGAGGCTGGACGAGCAACACAGACATCTCGTCCGGATGATCAACCAGCTCATTGCGAAACCTCATACGACAACCAGATCTGAAACGGTTTCGGATCTCCTGACGGGTATGACAAAATACGCTCAAGAGCATTTTGCGACAGAAGAAGACCTGATGCGGCAGCACAACTATCCCCATCTCGAAGAACAAATTTCTAAGCATCGTGCCTTTCGGAAGAAGACAGTGGACTTCTGCTCGGCTACAATGCTCGATGCTGTAGTCGTTCCGGAGGCTATGCTTCGCTACCTCCGTGAATGGCTCGTGGAGCATATTCTTAAGACCGATATGGCATATAAACCATTCTTCCGAGGACATGGACTCGAGTAAATATCGAACGACAAGTTGCATCAGATACGAAAAGACCAGAGCAGTTGATTGGCGATCCTTCTTCTGGAATAGTGGGCATTATTATTCTCAACCAGCTTTTTACAAAATTAAGCGGGAGGGCAGAGAATGAGAAAATTCAACTTCATTAAAGCAGCCCTTATATTTGCCATCGTTGTCGTAACGGGTCTAGTGTACTACATGGAGCTCTTGGGGACGTAGATAAAAAAGTAAGTTTATAAAATATGGCAATTGCTCTCCGGTAACGTATGCCACGCAAAGCACGGATAGACGCTCCCTAAGAGTTTTACATTATTTTCAGGGGTATTGAACACTGCAATAAATTTCGGGATAACAATGAAAGAACTTGCTGACAGGTTGGGGTCGAAACCACTGGCTGCGAGCATTTCCGTCAGACGCGGTGGGAAACTGGTAAAAGAGTTTGGTTATTGTCTGGTAAACGAATAGAAACTTACTTTTTTATCTACGTCCCCAAAACCCTCCAAAACCCTCCGTCCCCAAAACCCTCGTATGGCAGCCAGCATTAGTATGGGTTTCAGTTCAAGGCTGCCCGTGGCCACAATCGCGCCGATACCAAACATGATCACCGTACCGGGAACAATTAAACCGACCAGCGCCAGGGATTCGGAAAGGGAAATCAGAAAGA
>CAZDAB010000280.1:0-4834 GCA_964502855.1 uncultured Desulfobacteraceae bacterium
GGCGGGTTAATCCTCGAAATACTCAATGTATGTCTGTGGTTAAAATTTTCGTCTTCCTTGATCTTAACGAAAAATCCTAGTTTTCGTTCGGGCACTAAGTATCCTTTTTGACGGCATCAATCGTCCATCCACTTGATAATACTGCAACTCTTTAATATCGCAGTATATCCCGTCGAGTATGCGATAGGTTTCAAGCGTTGCCTTATATTTCTTGTTTTTGTTTAATTGCATTGAATAAAATCTTTACATGCCTTTTTAAATTCTTTTTAATGACCGGAATTTCCGGAGATTGGGGGTTATATGCATCAACCATGGCTTGTGACAAACCAAACAAATCTGATTGACTGCAAGATAGAAGATGATTTCGGAAACAATCGATCAAAGGGCCTGGAATCGAGACAATGGGCGGTTTTAAAGCCAGGCCCTCGAAAAAACCTTTCAGGGTTCCCTCAACAGCAATATCGTCAGACCACACGATTTCTCCGACACCGTCCATCCGGTCCAGGCGCATTCTGATTGCAAGATTCAGAAAAAACACCAGCAATGCTTCCAGTATCAGTTCTGCATTCGGATTTTCATCTTCACTCCCGATGTCGTTTTCAAACAGGGGGCGATACTGTCTAATAGTGATGAGTTTTAAATCGATCCTGTTGTTCTGACATTTTAAGACAAAATCTCCGGCCGCATGATGCCAAGAGAGTATCTGCTCAAAGGTTTTGACATTGTAGTAACCGGTAAGAATCCTGGCGGCGTGTCGGTAAAGATTTATCGCTTGGTCGTCTGTAAGGAAATAGTTGCCGTGCTCATGATCCCAGACAACAATTTTGTATTTTTCATCTGCCGGATCAAAGGAAATGTGGAATTCGTTATATCCTTGGAACCACTCTCCTAAAAACATTCCGATTTCATCACCTGTAATAGACACACGACCCTGGCCGTAAACTTTGGGCAGAAATGAAAACGGAAAATCGTCATTGAGCTGTTTTAAAAGACCATATTCTCTTTGAACACAATTTTTGCCTGCATTGGAGATTGCTACATTCAATACAAAGGGAATGGCCGTCCCGTGTACCATGGTTTCAATCCGGGCCGGATGATAAAATTCACCGTGTTTTTCGAGAAAGATTCTTATTTCTTCGATTTCTTGGGATGTTACCTCTCGATGGATCTGTTGCGAAACCGCACGAGTAATGATTTCAGATCTGTCCTGTTCCAGAAAATTTCGAACGGCGGTAAAATAATTTCCATGGCTCACACAAATACCCCCATCATTGGGTTGCTGATGTCTGCTCATGGGAAGGAGGGCAGTCCATATCCGGCTGCCTTTTTGAACAGGATTTTTTTTGTGCGATAAAAAATACTTGAATTGCGGCGCGTTAGGCATGGTTTAGGTTTTGGTTATTAAAAAAACGACACCTTAACCGAATTCTTTGCGAAAGGCTTGGATTTCTTTTAATAGCTCAGGGTCAACTTCATAACCCAGTTCAACCGCTTTATCCACATGTTTTATTGCCAGATCATATTTTCTTTTTTCCAGATAGACAATGGCCAGATTGTTGTGGGCGATGGCAAAGGCCGGTTCGATTTCCAAAGCCTTGAGGTTGGTTTGGATACTTTCGTCAATCAACCCTTTCATTAAGTAAGCATTTGCCAGTGTGGCATACGCCTGCAAGAAGTTGGGGTTCCACCGTATTGCCTTTTGAAGCGACCGGATGGCGTCGTCAATTTCACCTTTTTGAAGATGCACAAATCCGATGTTGCCGTGGCCTTCGGCAAATCCTGCCCGAGCCTTGATGGCCTGCTGGTTGTAAGCCATACAGCCGTCAAGATCATCCCGGAGCAGGCAGAGTCCTCCGAGTTGCACATATGCTTCAGCCAGGTTGGGGCTGCAGTGGATAGCGGCAAAAAGCTCTTTTTCAGCTTCATCATATTTTTTTTGGCCCAGGAAAGCGACCGCAAGATTGTAATGGGATACGCCGCAATCCGGATTTCCGGCGATGGCCATCCGCTGGCGAGCGATATATTCTTCAACGTTTTTTGCTTTTGTCATGATTTATCCTTTAAATAGATTCAATTTTATTGTTGACCGGATGATGGAAACCGCTTGATAATTATAAGATTTAAAACATTTCAGCTGTGGGGAAAGTATGTCAGCCATTTTGGGTTGTCAAGAAAAAACAGGTGAAGGTGGGTCACAAGACTATTGACAGGTCATAACCATTATAATATAAGAATCGATCTTAATTGTGTGTTTAAAAAAAGATGGTTTTTTACTAATATTTGGAACTTTATTAACAGGAGGTGCTCATGGCAGATTTTTATATTAATGTTTTTTTGGATGACGAGAAAACCAAAAAGATTGAAGATGCGGGTTTGGCCGGCCATATTACTGAAATAGACGGTAAAAAGGCAATTCAGGTGGGTATGACCAAAAAGGAACAAAAGAAACTCCTTAAAGGCTTTTCGGATTTAACCTTCGACGATTCAAATGCATGTATTCTTCCGGAAGCCGGGGAGAAGACTTTGATGGATATTATTTTGCAAACACAGACGATTGACTGTATGAAGGTGGCAATTATAAAACTTTATAATCCCCTTGCCGGACGGGGTATATCTGGAAGAGGCTCATCGGGCCGATAGTGTTTCCCTGGTATAACGCACTATAATCGAGACCCTTGAAAACGTTCGATTTTGTTGCCATAATCCGTATATGAGCAAAAATCGGAGCAAAGGGAGTGTTTTTCAAGGGTCTCGTGCCGGTCACATTTTTAATTCCTTCTTTGATTTCCCGTTGTAACATCGATCTTAAGCCGCACCCTCCTTTTTTGAAAAATTTCGGGTTGGCTTATTACGCTATTTCCGGAAATCGCATAGTTTTCTCTTGACATAACCTATCACTTTATTTACCTTTATTTACCTTTTCCGAATAAATCAGTATGAATTATACGATGTTTTTAATGGCAACAACACTTTCTGTTAAAAGGGGGATGCTATGCTCGCAGGATGTTTCACGGCAATTGTTACACCATTTAAAAATGATACCGTCGATTATGAAGGTCTTGGAAAGCTGTCGGAATTTCAGATAAAAAACGGAATAACCGGGATACTGGCTGTGGGCACTACCGGAGAGAGCCCTGTTTTGAGCTGGGATGAACATAACCGGGTTATTGAGATGGTTGCGGAAAAATCAAAAGATAAATGTATCTGCATTGCAGGTGAGGGGAGCAACAACACAAAAGAGTCGCTGGAAGGAACAAAGCATGCGGTTGCGGTCGGTGCTGATGCGGTTTTGCTGGTAGATCCTTATTATAACGGGCCCAGCTCCCTTGAAATACGCCGGGAATACATCGCCCCTGTTGCCGAAGCGGCTCCGGATATTGAGATTATTCCTTATGTAATTCCCGGCAGAACCGGTGCGCAGCTTTTACCCGAGGATCTTGCGATCCTTAACAAAACCTATAAAAATGTCAATACGGTCAAAGAGGCCACAGGCAATCTTGAAAATATGCGCAGCACAAGAAAATGTTGCGGGCCTGATTTTACCATACTCTCCGGTGATGATGGGATGACCTTTAAAATGATGCTTGATCCGCAGATTAAGGCGTCCGGCGTTATTTCGGTTGCGTCAAACATTGCTCCCGGTCCCATCACTGAAATGGTTCGACTGCTCGAACAGGGTGAAGAGAAAAAGGCCCAAAAGCTGTTGACGGCGCTTACCCCCCTTTTCGATCTGGTAACGGTTAAGACCATGGAAAAAACGCCTTACGGAGAGGTAGCATGCCGGGCCAGAAACCCGCTGGCCTTCAAAACGTTGATGTCGATACTGGGCATGCCCTCCGGCGGGTGCAGGCAACCTCTCGGGAAAATGACACGAAACGGACTTGAAACGGTTCTTTCGGCGGCGCGCAAAGTACAGGCCGACACTCCTGAGATACTAGAACCGGTCGCCGAATTTTTCAATGTGGATATTGAACAGCGTTTGAACAATCCTTCGAGTTGGGACGGACTTTTTTACGAAGAATATTGAAGAATATTAATGTAATTTGATGCCGGATACCGGCATGTCAACCATTCGGTTTCCGGCATCAAGGTTTTTTCTTCAATCCGTTGCACTTTCTTTGAGCTTAAAACTTCCTTCCTTAAAAAGAACATCTTTTAACCATTTAAGACCAAATTTCAGCAGGGCAATCTCATCTTCCCGGATCTTTTCAACGGTGGCATTGTCGATATGATACCGGTTCAAAAACGAGCTTTCAAAAACAAACTCTTTAAACTTATCGATATTGTAGCTGACTAAAAAAAACATTTTCTTGCTCTGTTCAATAAGCTTGAGATTCGGGGGAAAAGATCTTTTTCTCACCACAAGATCGGTCCAGCCGGCATTAATTTCATCATGGATATCAACGCCCTGATCTTTCCGCCATTCAAGGACCGTCCATTCCTTTTTCTCTTCAAAACCCAGGCAGTGCGGTTCATGCACAAAAAAATAGAATCCCTCATCATCAACACCCTCCCTGTGACTCAGCGAAGCAACGCCAAGGGGATAATAACGGCACGTCGTGGGTCTGTCTTCATAGATTATACACCCGTCATCGGTTACAAATGGGCATGATTTTAAATCATCGTCCATCATTCTCAGAGTAACCATGGGAAGATCTGTCTTTTCCAAAAGACGGGGAACCGTGTACATTGCTAAAAATTCATCTGAAGAAAGCTGCAAACGGTTTTTAAGCCTGATAATGTCATAGGGAGTTAATGCGATATTAATATCTCTACAGCACTTGGTAAAACATTTTACCCCTTTATGACATTTAAACTTGAATTTACTATCCAA
>CAZDAB010000281.1:0-4828 GCA_964502855.1 uncultured Desulfobacteraceae bacterium
GGGAACCCGGGATGGTTTTGAGCATTCTGTGTATGGTGTAAGCTTCGGAAGGTATGGCTGCGATAATATCCTGACGGCTATTTAGCATCTTCTTTGCATCCTCAATCGATTCAGCGATCCTGGCGGCAGCTTTTCCTGTGGGAGCGGCAAGTAAAATTTTTAGTCTCTTATTTCCGGACAGTTCTAAAAGCAGCGCAAGGATCTTTGCCATTGTGAACGTTTTTCCGGTTCCCGGCCCACCGGAGATGATACAAAATCTTTTAATCGCCGCAATATATGCCGCTAGCATCTGCCGGTTAAACTCATCATCCTGGTTTTGTGGGAAAAGCCTTTTTAAGCCGTCCGTTAAACGCGTTACATCTAAGTCCCGGATATCTTCCATAGAACGGTGGATGATAGATTCGGAAAGTTTTTTTTCATAATCCCAGTATCGATACAGATATAGCCTGTTTTTTCTATCGAGTATCAGGGGACGATAATCTCCGGGCCTTCCCACTACCGGGCTTTGCCTGATTTTTTGCAACCAGCCGGAAAGCTTCGGCCATTTGACGATCCCCTCCTCTTCCAGCCCCATAAGAAAGGGGTTTTCGGCCACAGAAGAAAGGTCAAAATATACATCTCCATTTCCGGTTGCGGTGCTGGCAAAGGCTGCAGCCAGATAAATATCCGGATCATCATTTTTACCGAGACCGGAGATGAACTTAGCAAAATGCATATCTATATCTGTTAGAAATCCTTTTCGATATAAGTTAGTTATATATTCTTTCATCATTCAATACATTAATTTTATAAATCGGAAAAGTTGTGAGTGAGCTAAAGTTAATGAGTCGCTACGCTCCAACTATTATATAAGTTGTTATTATTCCAAAACTTTAGGCACTTTAGATCACTTTAGTCACTTCACACTTATTTGCCGGAGCAATTTTTTGACGAAAAAGCACAAAAAAACTTTTTTCTAAGGTCTCACCCCGGAATAAGCGCTTTGGCCAGTGCATGAATAAGTTCCGGGCTGGGGAAATCTTTGTAAATCCCGAATTCCGGTCCATGATCAGGATTTATCCCTCTTATAAAAAGGTAAAATACACCTCCGAAATCTTTTTCATAATCAAAACCCGGCAGCCGAATCCCAAGATACTGATACAGGGCGAGTGTATACAGATGATACTGAAGTATGTAAAAATCATTGTTCATCACCGTGTTCAAAGTATCTTTGGAATAATCCTCCACGCGTGTTCCCAATAGATTCGACTTCCAGTCCAACAGGTAGTAACGCCCCTTTTCATGGAAGACCATGTCTATATATCCTTTCATAAATCCCCTTGAAAAAGGGAAGGTCAGCGTTCCAATCCGGTCCGGAAAAGCAGCGGGAAGTTCGATCCCTTCATGATCGGCAAATATTTTTTCCAGTTGTCGAGGGGTAATAGGATTCAACGGATAATAAAATTCCATCTCATTGAGGCGATCCTTGCAGTGAACCGAAGAAAGCGTCAAAGCCTCTGTTTTTATTTCAAGCGGTATGGACAGGACGTTGTTTATCATATCGCATACCACATCTCGCCATTTCGGCTCGAACCCGTATGCCGTTAACTTGTTAGTTACCAGTTCCTCTTTGTACCCGTAATCTGAAGCTGCAAAGTCGAGATGCTCAAAAATATCATGGAAAAATATCCCTGCCCTTGCCCCTTTTGGAAAGGAGAAAATATCTGTTTTTTTATTACGCTCAAGACCGTATTCCGGGATATAACCGTAAGAATCATAGGATACATCATGGTCGGGCACCTCTTCTTCCGGGACCCGTTGCGATACCATGGATGAATAGCTTGAGATTTTCCACGAGGTGTCTATTTTCCCCGAAAATTGCCGGCAAGAAGTGCCCCCCTTTTCATCTTCAGGAATCGCATATTCCACACCGTCATCAAGGGGCAAAGGGGCAAGTTCTATGGTCCCTTTGGATCTGCCCGCCAGCTGTTTTAACTCTTCTAATAACTCCTCATCTTTTTTCGCTGAAACACTTGCCTTTAAAGAGGTAACCAGATCTTCTGATTTGATGTCATCCTCGGGTTTGGGACGATAGTGAAACAGGTAGGCCATGGCAGAAGTCTCCGCAGTGTTGAATCGTCCCCATACCAGGTAACATCTTTTTATGGCTCGTGTTAACGCCACGTAAAGCAGCCTCATGTTCTCTGCCAGAAGTTCATTTTGAGCAACGGCAAGATGAACACTCCTTTCATTCGAACCCAGATCAAGTGTCAGTTCCTTATTGTCAGGATTATGGAATGTGATTTCCCGGTCTTTAATTAATGATCCTCCCCAT
The DNA here is from genome assembly GCA_964502855.1 of uncultured Desulfobacteraceae bacterium. Taxonomy (GTDB): domain Bacteria; phylum Desulfobacterota; class Desulfobacteria; order Desulfobacterales; family UBA11574; genus S5133MH16. The sequence continues at coordinate 2,315 of CAZDAB010000281.1, forward strand.
GAAAAGGGGCAAAACACCACTGGAAATTCCAGCCCTTTGCTTTTATGCTGGGTTATAATTTTAACGGCATGTTCATCGCTTTCAAGGCGAAGCTGGTGAATCTCGGATTCTATATTAGGAGTGTTTCTCTGTTCGGACAGCCGGTCGATTAAACCGGTGATTCCGGTTTTTTTCTCGACCGATTCCTGGTGGAGTATTTCGGCCAGATGAAGAACATTGGTCAGTCTTCTTTCCCCGTCCGGAAATACCAAAAGTCGTTCTCTGACGTTTTCTTTTGACATGAAGTTCCGAAACATTCTGATAAAACCGTATCGGTTCCACAGACGGAAATACTCCCTGAAGTTGCCGATCCGGGTTTCCCACCAAAAAGGGTCACTGTCTGCCAAATCGATTTTGTTTCCGGAAACACCCATTATATCGGTCACAAGGGCTGTTTTGAACCGCCGATCGCTGCCGGGTTCGGCAATGCTCGTTAGGATTTTTTCCATTTCCCCGGCTTCGTGGGTTTGAAAAATGTTCCCGGTATCATAGAGAACCGACGGTATTGTTTTTGATAACAGGCTCTTTTTGATTATCTGAGCCTGCCGGTTCGTCCGCACAAGAACGGCGATATCTCCGGGTTTAACCCGATCGGATTCATCATGGGACAGACCCCTTGGGCCTGGAGAAATCAGGCGGGAGATTTCGTCCGCAACCGCCTTTGCAATCAACGGCACCACTTGGGTTTTGTTGAGAGGTTTGGGCTTGTCTGACTTTTCGTCCGGTTCCCAATACCACAATATAAGATTGGGTGAAGATTGTTCATCCATGGATTCGAGTCTTCCCCCCGGGGTTCCCTTTTCAAACCCGATCTGATCAAACACAAACGGTGATGGAACATTTGCAAATATGGTATTTACGGCGGTTATCAAACCGGACGTTGACCGCCAATTTTCTATCAGGGTGTATTTTGAATCCGCATTGCCTGAGGCGGTGATGTACGAAAAAATATCCGCCCCCCTGAAACCGTATATGGCCTGCTTGGGATCACCGATCATAAACAGAACGCTCTGTTTTGAATCAAAGAGCCGGCTGAATATTTCATACTGAACGGAATCGGTATCCTGGAATTCATCCACAAGGGCCGCTTTGTATTGCCGGCGAATTGCCGATGCCAGCTCACTCCCGCCGCTATCTTCAAGCGCTTTTTTTATTCTTATCAGAAGATCGTCAAAGAATTGTATGTTATGGTTCTCTTTCCTGGCCGGAAGTTGTTCCCCGGCATAATTTAAAAACAGGGTGTTAAGATACAAAAGACCGCGTTCCATTTCCGCTTCAAGGGCAATTCCCTTTTCATAGAGTTCATCACATATATTAAAAACATCATGTGACGGGGGAATATGATTTTTTCTGGTGGATTTTGCAAGTTTGGTGGCGGTAAATATTTCAAAATCTTTAAAAAAAGGAAAACCCGTTGATTTTGCATCAACGAATCTATCCATGGATCGAGTCATGGACAAAACTTTTAAATCTCTTTTGGAAAAATCTGTTTGCTTTTTTTTTGTCTTCAGGCTTCCATATACTGTGCCGCTTAAACATGAATTTTTTAATAACGGTATGACCCGGTCCTTTGACATGGGCCAGGCGGTCTTAAGCTTTTTGAAAATATCTCTAAAATCATCAAGGCTCTCTAAGTCAGGGCGTTCAAGTTCCGGAATAATCCTCATATCCGGCGCGTTTTGTTTTTCTAAAAGCGCAAAAAAATATTCCAAACCGGATATCTTTTTACTTGCATAGCTTATAAATTCCGGAGGCATGCTGTAAAAATGCTTCCTCCAGAAGTCATCCACAATTTCCCGGACAAAATCGGTCTGATCGGTAACCAGTTCTGTATCGAATAAACTCTGTGTTTCAAACGCGTGCTCATTCAGCACCCTGTGGCAAAAACCGTGTATGGTAAAAATAGCGGCATTGTCAAAATCAATAAGGGCATTTTGAATCAACTGAACGGCCAGAGCCGGATGGTTGTGTTTTTTAATCAGCCTGTTGATCAGATCATCGTTGCTCGAGCCCTTTGAAAATGCCAATTTCGCCTTCAAAAGATTATTACGGATCCTGTCTTTAAGCTCTTGGGTAGCCGCCCGGGTAAAGGTGACCACCAGAATCTGATCCGAGGACAGTTGTTCTTCGAGAACCAGCCTTAAAAAGAGCCCGGCAATTGCATAAGTCTTGCCGGTACCCGCACTGGCTTCAATGAGGTTGGTACCCGTAAGGGGGGTGTTGATGGGGTCAAAAATTTTCACCTGAAATCGCCCTTGTGAGACCTTTGAAAAACGTTCAATTTTGTTCAAGACCAAGGAAGGCGAAAATTTTAACCACAGGAATACATTGAGTATTTTGAGGATTAAAATTTGAGCCTGACGCCGGTATTGAGCAAAAGGGGGCGTTTTGCAAAGGTCTCATTTTAAAAATCACATATTCCCGTATAATTATGGGGGGTTATTTTTTTTAATTCTTCTTTAACGGTTTGATCAA
>CAZDAB010000282.1:0-4826 GCA_964502855.1 uncultured Desulfobacteraceae bacterium
CGATTTTTTCCGAATGGCCGTTACCATACACCTCTGCCGTATCGAATGTCGTGATCCCCGCATCATAGGCTGCTTTTATCGCCTGTATCGATTCAGTATCATCGATGCCCACCCACATGTCCTTGCCGGCCTGCCATGTTCCCATAATGATCGGGGATATTTTAATATTGGATGTGCCCAGCATACGAAGTTCCATAATTACCTCCATAGAATGTTCAGGGCTTGCCCGCCTCAGGCAGGGCGCTTGGAAATCTATACTCACTTTAACCCTATAAATGTATTTGTCAAGTATGATAACAGGGGTCGGGTGTCAGGGCTTGTCCGCCTCACCGCCCCGCAAGCGGGATCTTCGACAAAGCGGCATCTTCAACCGGCGGGTTCAGAGGCCAGGGGTCAGCTGTTGAGTGTCAGGGATAGACTACCATCCGCCGCCGCCACCACCACCGCCGCCGCCGCCGGACGAACCGCCACCGCCGCCGCCCGAACTGGATCCGGGTGGAGAAGCAGACGAAGAGATGGCGGAAGAAAAGGATGATCCAAGGCTGTTTGCCATGCCGGATGCACCCAGACGGTGCCAGTTCCCGCCGCTATACCAGGACGGTGAATAATCGCTGCTCCTTCCCGCCCGGGCCAGGACATGGGCAAACTGCTCGGTCCACTGGTTTTCGACGTCTAAGGCCAGGGCAAATGGAAGAAATTTTTCAAATAGCTGCGGAGTTTTTTCCGGAGGATTTCGCATGTCAAGGCCTTGTTTTTCAGCAACGGAAAGATAGAGTTTAAACCCCTCGATCTGATCCATGATCCTTCGGCCATAAATGGTGGGCGCCTTCATCAGGTGATGAAAGAGGAAATTGACAGCGATGATCAGAACCAAAACCACAACGGCCATGGGTGAGGCCATGCTGGAAAAAGCCCACATACCAAAGAACTCGAATCCCACAAAAGGCAGCGTAAACAGCGTGATGCCGACGGCGCCTGATTTTTTGAAAAAGCCGCCGGAACCGCCACTGGAAAATGCTGTTTGCCATGCCCTGATGGTCGTAAGGACCAGCGCAAAACAGCCCCCCGTCCAAATGGTCAGCCAGACCAGCATAAAAACGGCGCCTCCGATTTCAGAAGCTGACAACACCACGCACACCAGGATGAGCAGAGAGATGCCCCCCCCGGGGATCAGCCACTTGGAATTGCGCTGGAAATAAAGTTTTTCAAAATCAATTTTCAGGCTTTTTTTAAAAGAGTCCATGGCCTTGCCGATTTTGCCGTGGTTGGCGGTTTCCAGTTTTATGCGATCTGCCCCTTGGAACAGGTTTTTCTCGATCCTTTTTTCACCTTTAGAGAGCAGGGATTCACCGGTTCCGTTTTTAGACAGGGTAAATTCGTCATCGTTTTCCTGAATATTCAGAAAGCCTTTGACGGCCATGTCGACCACGGCTGAAGCAAAAGATTTATGATCAAAGCCCATCCGGGTCACAAAACGGACGGCTGCAGGCGTAAAGCCCTCCGGCGGCGAGAACAGGGGGATGATCGGTCCTTTGGCCGGATCCCGGCCTATTTTGAACCATACCCAAAAATAATACCCCAATAAAATGATCATCCCCAGCACGGCAACAAGGGTTGTAGGATTGTCGCCGAAAAAATAACCGACCTTATCTGTGAACGTGGGTGTTGCCACAAAACCTTTGGGCCATGAAACCGCGATGGTCAGCCCTTCCCGGGGCCTGAGCGGTCGGGTGGTGACAAAATGAATGTTGCCCAGATCATCCCGGTCCACCGTAAAATCCTGCCCCCGGGCACCCTTGGGGCCTGTGTACGCCGATACCTCGAGGACTTCTGCGTCGGGTGGCGGTTCTACCACGGCCTGGACCTGCTCAATGGAAAAAGACCATCCATTACCGGTAACATTCCAGTAGAGCTCGTCGAATTCGTCGAAATATCCAAGCTGCCGGTCTGTACGATACGTGAGAGTGTACGCATGGTTACCGGTTCGCACCCTCTGGTTTTTCCGCCCCATGTAAACCCGGATACCGTTGGCTTCCTTTTTTAAATGAAAGGCTTCGGGCCGGCCGTTTCTGAATACCGACATCACCTCGAACCCGACGCGCACGGTATTTCCGAAACGATCTTTATATCTGGTCGGAAAGTCGCGATAAATGCCGCGCTTGATCTGTTGGCCGGCTGCATTCACGGTGATGGTTTCGGTGACCGTCATACTGCCGTCGGTTTGGATCCGCATGTGGCTTTTGAACCTTAGAATGCGTTCCGCCTGTTGTGCATCAGCGGCAGGCGACAGCAGAAACGTCAGTACTCCACAAACAATCAGGATCCGGGCCATTGACTTTTTTGGCTTCATTGATCTGCTCCCCGGCTTGATGCTTCAAAAAACGGGATTTTACACTCAAGAGATATCCCGGCTAAAATTTGACCTCCGGCACCTCCCGTTCGGCGGCATCTTCAATTTCAAAAAAATCCGCTTTTTCAAACCTGAATCGCTCGGCAATAAGGCTGCTGGGAAAGGATTCGATGGAGATATTCAGATTTCTTACCGTGCCGTTATAGTATCGGCGGGCCATCTGTATTTCGCTTTCGATTTGGGAAAGATCGTCTTGAAGGTCCAGAAAATTCTGGCTGGCTTTCAAGTCGGGATACGCTTCGGCCAGGGCAAACAGGTTGCCCAGGGACCGGGTCAGGGCAGACTCTATCCGGCTCTTTTCAGGCACTGCCCGGGTCTCCTTGCTCCTGGATCTGAGTTTTGCGATTTCGGACAGAAGTCCTGCCTCGTGCGCCATGTACCCTTTGACCGTTTCAATGAGATTCGGAATCAGATTGGATCGTCGTTTGAGCTGCACTTCAATGCCACTCCAACCCTCTGCCACCATGTTTTTATTTCGAACCAGCTTATTGTAAAGTGCAACGGCATACAGGATGCCGCCCAACACAATGACAAAAACGATTATCCAGATGACCATCTTTCCTCCCTTTTATACTCTATCGTAATGTCAATCTTTTTTCTTTAATATTTAATTAATTATCCCCCTCTTTCCTTTAGAAATCAAATTCATTCCCGTTCTTTGGGAGCGGTGTTGACGATGTTGACTCAATCCCTTTTTGTTTGTTTGGAATGCAGGGCGGCCAGTTCACCGGCCCAGTCGACGGACGTTTGAAAGGCCGCCTTGATCTTATTGACGTCAAGGTTTAACTGATGAATCATTTTTTCGGCTTTTTCCCATTTGGCTTCTTCGAGATATCGCGCCAGATGAAGCAGGGGCAAATACTCATTGTTCGCCTCCCGGCACAACGCCGCCTTGAGCCGGTTTTCCAGGGGCAAATACCCCACGATCTCGGTCATGGGAATACCGAGCAGGGCGTCCAGCAGAGAAAATATTCCCAGTAAATTCAAGCTGTCCGGATCGAATCCCCAAAAATCATGGTCCCGGGCGATGAGCTCTAAAAATTTTCCCCGCTGTGCGGAGAGCAACACCAGCTCAGGGGCATCTTTGCTGTGGCTCATGTCCGTCAACAGAACCACCCGAAGCCAGTTCTTCATTTTTTGCCACCCCAAAAGCAAAATGGCCTGGTGGATGGACTTTATCTTTTGGCGTAGACCAAAGGCCGTTGAATTGAGATATGCCAGGAGGCGAAAGCTGATGGAGACATCCCCCTGGATGGTTGCCGCGAGGTGATCAAGGTCAGGCTCGTCTGATTCAATGAGTTGTAGGAGGTTGAACCGCGACACCTCGATGGAGGACAGTTTCCGGACGGTGATCTTGTCCGGCGATTTGAAAAACGGGCCGTGAAACAGTGTAAACCCCAATTCCTTGCACATCTTGAAACGGGCCGGATCCTCCACCTGGCCGGCCAGAAGCAAGGCCGTGTAGGATCGGGCGATGTCGAGTAAGGCCCCAAGCGCGTCCTTTTGTCTGGTGGAGACGTCCGTGCCGATGATATCGGCCAAACCATACAGCGGCCCGAAAGCAGGATTTCCAGTAAATCCCCCGACGGCAATCAGATACCCGTCGGATTTTAATCGTTTCAACACGTCCGGAACATGGGGCTGTGTGTATATGTCCTCGGCCACCTTAACAGCGGCGAGAATCGGCGGAAACGCATAGGGGAGATCGTCCAGCATACTTTTTTCATTAAAATTGACAATTATTTTTTTTCCTCTGTCCAGAATCTGCTGCAAGCCGATGTAGGCGCTGGATGCCACGTTCAAAGCGACGTTCTCGTGTTCCGGGAAACCGGAACGGGTGGTTTCATCGCTTCCCACACAGAAAAGTTCATAGCCCCAGAGCTGGCCCTTTTCATCGAACACGGGCTGTCGGGCAATGGATACGGAAACCGGATGTTCATTTTGGGTCTTTTTTTCGGTCACGGCCGCTACCTCCTCTTGTCCTTAAATCCATTTTGTCAGCTTATTTATGTGAGAGGTCGGGGAGTTTTTTTTTAATTCAACCGCTCCATGAATAATCAGCAACTACATCGTACAAACTCATACATAAGGGCTCGTAACGAAAGAACAGTATTTAAATAGTAAAATAAATGGGTTAGGTGGATCAAATTTTTTATCTTTTAAGTACGAATTCGAAAAAGGCGCTGTTCTTTCGCAACGATCCCTAATGCATTCAAACAGTGTACGATTTCGTTGCTGATCATTCATTCCGCTTCATTTAAGGGTTTTAAGGAATAGCTCCCCGAGCCCTCATTTATGCAACAAAGGGATCATTCAAGCGGCTGTACGTTCCAGATGTCTCTTGCATAATCCAATATGGATCGGTCGCTGGAAAACTTGCCCATGTGGGCGGTGTTGAGAATGGATCGGCGCGTCC
>CAZDAB010000283.1:0-4811 GCA_964502855.1 uncultured Desulfobacteraceae bacterium
TTCTGATTTCTTGACGAAACTTTGGGGATCTTTTTCATTGGCATTGAATCAATAGCCACTTTTATGAGGTTTTACTTGAACATCTTTTCAGGCATTTTCATTTTATGTTAAATCCGTAGACATTAATCTGGATTTATTATCACCAACAAACAAGTCCAACTTCTGACAACAATTTAATTCAGTTCTAAACTGTGAAGGCCCGGGAGAATTAGTGTTAAACTTTTAGACTCCCAACAGAACGGATAGCGTTCTGTCAGGAACAAGGTATGCAAATTTTGAGGGGTTTCTCCATTGTTGACTCTCATTTGAATAGAGGTTAAACAATTGAAGTTACGAAACAATAGACAGAGAGTAACAAATTGAGAATTAGGTCAGCAGAATAAAAAGTGTTATATAATGGTAATCGAATCGAGATAGAGGTCAGTTTTCAAAAGCGAATATATTAAAATTTTATATATTAAAATCGAAATTGTGTCAACAAATTTACAATTATTTAAGAGGCTTGTGCTACATTGTAGTATTAATGTGTGGTATGGATGAATGGAAATATGTTATGTGGTAAATTCAATGTATCTTGTCAAGATCTTGAATTTATTAAAACTAATAGATATCAAACTCGGACTGTAAATATCAAGCCCAGATCGTTTTTAAGATATCCATTTGTTACCTCAGGTATTGTTTATTTTAAATACCTTGGAGTTATCCCACGATCTGAAACAGCTCTGTTTCGTGTGATCTCAATTACTGATCTTCAATTTTCTCCTTTTTCAGATATGTCTTTGGAACACAAGATATTTTCGCATGGTCGAATTTTTGCTCTAATAGCAGTGAGCACAACCTCGCAATAATAGTACAAGGCAGAGCCAAATGACCCTACCTTCTGAAAAAGATGATTGGAACATGTTTATTGTAGCATATTTTGTCCTACAATGGGAATTTAACATTAAGGCCGATTTTTTTCCGTTTTCCGCGCGCCACATTGCTATAGTAGCCATAATAACGAACCATCTGCTCACCTTTGTTAGGAACGTGAGAGCATATGGCGGCAAGCCACTCCAGCGTGTGAAGCACCTTGGTTTCTTTTCCGTCTTTTGATCGATATTCTACCTGGCCGGTTTCCCGATGATAACATCCCTTTGACGGATTTAATGCGGCCGGTTCATTTCGTGGCTGAAACAGCCACGCTCAACAGTGTCCTGATGGAATTTCTGGGTGTACGGCAACATCTTTTCGTGGTCCTGGACGAGTATGGCGGACTATCGGGACTCATAACCCTTGAGGATATCCTAGAAGAGATCCTTGGCAGGGAAATCGTTGACGAATCGGGTATGGTCGCGGACAAACGGGCCCTGGCCAGGCAGCGGCGGCAGCGGTTGACGGCCGGGGCTTAGTGGGTTAGAAGTGCCTAAAGTCTGATGAAGTCACAAAAAGTCATAAACCACCATTTTCTTTCATTCAGGCGGAGGCAACAATCAAGTTTGTGAAAATGGGCAAAAACTCAAGCATTGTTCCGCCTTATCCCGTGCTGGAGGCCCGATTTGCAGTGCCCGGATGCCCAACGTTCGTATCGGCTAAATACCCCTTCATCCGCATGGGAAATCCTATCGCCCATAGGCCATAATTTTAATGGGCTGAGCGTTTATTTCTCAAATAAGAGTGGGGGTAAGTACTGAAGAATTGAATCGGCGAAGCACCTTTGCCCCTACATCTGGCCTCTCATTTATGCTTGACTACACCAGTTTTTTGTTTTAAAGATTTCAAATAATAAGTAATAAAAATGATCATGGTCTTAAACCGATTTATCTCCCCAATTACAATAAGTCAAAACTTGAAATTATTTCTGGTCCTGTTATCCGCTATCTTATGGAAGGTAAGGATTGTAACGAAATGACAGAGTGCTGCCTGCCGATGATCATGTTTTGAAACGGCATATAGTATATTTAGACAAACCCGGGCGGCAAAGAAATGCAATAAATGAGGTGCTCTTGTTGTTCACAAGCGGTTGGGAGCAATCAACTTAAACACTCAAGAATAATAAATCCTAACTGGATAAAAATACGCTACTGCTATGTTGCTTATCAGAAAAGAACAGATGGATGTGTTACGCGCCAATATGCTTAAACAATTTGAAAACCTTATGGTGTCACACTTAAAAAAATATTTTCCTAAAAAATGTGAGGTCTTAGAAGAAGACGGCCTTCGAAAGACAATCCGTTATGGAATTGAACAAGCCAAGCTTTATGGGATTGTTATCGAAAGTGACGTGAGTTTGTATCTCAACCTGATGTTCACATTTGGCAAAGACTTTGACAAATCCGAAAGTTATCCGTGGGCCCCTGAGATTCTGAAAAATGAAGATTTTGGTGGCCCTCGCCAACGAATAAAGCTCTTATACAAGGAAGCAGAAAAACATATTCCACAAAAGTGAACAACAATGAGAAGACATAGGGGTCTCTTTTATGGGTAATGAAGGAACTGGCGGTCCAGGACTGCCGCCACCGGCCGGAGGCGAAGCTCCTGCAGGAAGAGGTAGACAGCCTTGTGGCCATGTCTGCGTATCGTCTGTTGTTATTTTAGACAATAATACCTCGGCCAGCGGCAATGTGAGGCAATGGGTGAATTTGCCGAGAAACAGTAATTTTGTTGATAACGATGTCATCACAAACACAGACCGTCTGACAAACAGTGTTCGCTTTCGAGTGTTTCATGATACACCCGCAGTGCATCAGCGGAAGTTCGTGCGGTGCCAGCATCAGAAGCGGTACAGCGTCATTATACACAGGATGAAAAAGATCGTAACAGGAACTATCAATATACGAACAATCGACAGTCATTCTCAAGAACCGGTTCTACCGGATTCACGGAGGGCGAAGTACGTGTCCATGTGGCAGGATGTGACCAATTTTCTATTGAAGCTCGTTGCACTGAAGCGAGTTGCCATCATACAGTCCGTAGCAGCCATAACATTGAAGTTTGGCGACGAATTTGGCTTTTTCCAATCGTCATGGAGGGAGTCCGCCCTCGCGTGCCGAATCTTCATAGCTTCAGGCAAGTATTCGAAAGCCACAACCTAAGAATCAGTGAGCGTGCGATGCGTGAAATGCCCGCTATTCCCGCACTTGGTAACAGAAATGACAATCAGCAGCTTCTCGATAATGCATATAGTGCTTATCGGGACTCCGGGGCTACCGACCTTTCCCCCCATGCAGTGGCTGTTCTTTTTGTAGATCAAATCGCCAACAAAAGGGAGCTTCCTCTTCAAGTATCCAATTTCCCACGGGGTACACTCTCCTTGGATGTTGAAGACGCATCCGGTCAATCATATCCTTTATGGAGAGACATGGGGCCTGGTCAATCCTGGTTCATCTCCGCTCGCTTTACCCCCAATGATCCTGTCTGGGGAGACCCCATTGATATTGCGGAGACTCGCATTACACCCATTGCAGACGCAGGAAGGCCTGAGGAATACCGGCGGATCGAAGTTGATGTTGATAATACAGTATTCAGGGAATTAGACCGAAGATTTGGCCGGGATGTTGTACGTGGTCGAGCTCTTGGCACCCTCTCCCTGCGTCTGAACGTTGTGGATTATTTTATGAACGGCTATGCCATAACTCAACCGGACTCCCGGGTTAATCTTATTGTCATTGCCACCAGAGTATTGTGGCGGGATCGTTCCGGTGAAGCGATGATTCAGACAATCGTACATGAATTGGGTCACAAAATCGGCATGGTTGCTGATGGAGACCCTGTTACAAATGTCACTTGCGACCTTGATAGAGTCGGAACATGGTATAACCGGCATAACCACATCGGTCCGCATTGTCATCAAGGGATAGGTGAACCAATTCCGGCTGATATGCGTCGTCAAGCGGGAACATGTGTCATGTATGGAGAAAGCGGACGTCAAAGATCAAATAGTTTCTGCGCAGATTGTGGCGAGGCTGTAAAAAAAGTCGATATTAGCCGCGGCTTTGTTGCTTTTGAACCAAGTTGGGGAGCTTACCTTAGCGCACTCTTCTCTTAAGTTGTCTATGGAGAAGACAACCGCACAGAATATGAGATGAAAGTGCTATAATTATTAGGAGATATTATGGTAGCGAGCGAAGAAATATTCGATGAAGTTGAACTCGGCTCTCTAACCCGAAATCCTTGCTCTCCAAAGGAACCCGACCACACTTTTAGAGGCATTCTAATTAATGCACCCTCAAAGGTGACATTCAAACGAGGCGACAAAATAGGTCCAAAAGGTGTATTTGCAGCAATCCCGATATGTGGCTATTAATATGCTCGATATTGTCGACCCACCTCAATACCTGACTGGTCCCCTTCAGGCGATGAAAATGGTAGCAATAAACAAAGAAACCCAAATAGTGTTGTCAGGTTCTGTTGTGGATCCCATTCCCATAATATATCATGACGAAACAGACCCGGGACGGCAGTCACGGACACGCGATTTTAATTTGGCTTCAGGTGGTTAATTCAATCCTAATCTTGCTGAATGCATACCCCTTCCCACAGCTCCTGGAACTTACGATGTTCATATTGAGCTGGGAGATAAAGATTCGAATAACTTTATTCAGTCGAACAGCGTAACGATTGAGATTGCCGAAGAGCAGTGAAATCAATTTTGCATCATCAAAAAGAATAAATGTCATTTGAGGACTTTTGGCAGAAACGCCGGGCATTTTATATTCCCTGCCAATGCCCTTGTATGATATGATAAGAACTCGCTTTTTGAGAGCGGGTAGATTGGAGTAGATTGAAAAATTATGATTGTGTATGGAACTCATACAAACCTCAACATATGG
>CAZDAB010000284.1:0-4805 GCA_964502855.1 uncultured Desulfobacteraceae bacterium
ATAATTTTATTAAGTTAAAAGGAGAAGGAGTAGGATAATGAAAAAATCTTTGTTGTTTATAGTATTATTATCAATCAGTTTGGTTTTTATTATCACGGGTGCGGGCATTTGCAGTCCTTCGGCCACCATTTCCGCATCGGAATACCAGGCCGGCGATATGGTAACAATAGAGGGGACCATTGATCCCGGTCAGGATCTTTATATCGCTGTTTCATCTCAAGAGGCCTTTGCACCTAAAGACACAACCGGGGTTCATGAAACTAAAAAGTTTAAAAAAGAGGGCGAAAAAATCGGTTTTAATAATGATACAAACGTTCCTGTTCTTTACTATATGGTGACAACCAATCCGGGTAAATTTGGCAATAAAGTTGATAAGAAATTTGGCGGCCCGTCTTTTATGGGTGGAATTTATTCAACCACCATGTTCAAGTTATCACCGTTTGGAGAACTTGATGCTGAAGCCAGAAGCATGTTGCCGGGTTTGAATACCAAAGAGCAGTGGAATTTCTTTAAGTTCCTGCATGAAAGCGATTACGGCATTAATACCGTTACCAAAGAAATGACAAAAGTAGGCAAAATCGTAATCTTTGCACGGAGTGTTCTGGGAGATTACGGCACGTCCGGGAATTATTGGGATAAGGGCACATCAATCCAGATAGACAAAATTACAGGGAAATTTAAGGCTTCTTTTAAGTCTTTCCGACATACACCTCCCAATTATAAGTTTGATGTTACGATAAACGGCGCTAAAATTGGGTCTTATAATTTGGCACCAAAGGGTTTCTGGCTGAAAAGAGGTGGGCGTTACATGAACCCGATATGGATTATCATTGGCGCTATTGTTGTGGGTGCCTGGTTTTCTATGATCGGCGCGGCCGGCGGCATGCTCATGTCAGCTTACCAGGTTATGGTTGTAAATACCATGGGTCCTATCGGTATTAATGCTGCCAACGTTCTTCGATCATCAAACGTGGGGTTAACTTTGTTTTCTCCTTTAGGGTCATTTTACAGGTATGCGATTGTTGAAAGACGTGTGGCATGGCCTATAGGCCTTTCCTTTGGCGCAGGTATTTTACTCGGTTCCATATGGCTGGGAAAGTATGCGACCCAATATCTGCCCATGTCATCATATAAGGAGTGGCTGGCCGTTCTGGTTGTGCTTATGGGCATCAGAACCCTGTATGAACTAACACCAAAGGTCATGGAAAAAAGAAAGGCCATCAAGGCCATGGTGAAAAAGTTCAATGAAGAAGTTGCCAGGGCTAAAACTGAAGGTCGCAGTGCTGTGATGGGGAAGATTGAACCTGTCAAAACAGGCCTCACCAATTATCAGTTTAAGTTCTGGGGTGAAGATTTTACAATTAACCCCCTTCTTTTCGGCATTATCGGCGTTTTTGTCGGTATAATTGCGAGGTCATTCGGTATCGGCGGAGGTTTCCTGTTGGTTCCTATCATGACAACAATTGCTGCCCTCCCCATGTATGTAGCCGTACCCATTGCCCTTATTGGGACGTGTTTCTCTAGTATCGGTTCTTTTATCGGTTATGCGGTGAATCAATATTGGCCTGACATATATATTTTTATTTCTATTATCATTGGCGGTTTTGTTGGAGGCATGCTGGGAAGTCGTGCTCAGAAGCTTTTCAGTGAAAAAACTCTGAAGATTGCATTGGCAATTGTTTTGTTTTTCCTGTTCTTCCGCTTCCTCAAACTTGAAATCTGGATATAAACACTGTTAATTGTGGTAACAACTCAAATGCGTGGTGGCAATGACTGAAAACAATATTATAGATTATATGTATATCTTTCTTTTCCTCATGGTCGGTTTTATCGGAGGATTTGCACCGTTCATTGTGAACTGGTTCATCCGTCCGAAACGGACTCATCTGAAAAAATCCCTCAACACCTATGAATGCGGGATGGATACTTACGGTAAAGCCTGGGACTATCGTTACGGCATCGCATATTATCTCTACGCCCTGATTTTTCTGGCATTTGATGTTGATATTTTGTACCTGTTTCCGGTTGCGGCATATTTTGACAAGGTTTCGGGTGCTCGTGGCGTAATAGAAATCTTTATCTTTATCGGCATTTTAACCCTGGCCATTGTATATGCATGGGCCAAAGGAGTCTTTACATGGGAGAGAAAACGAACCCTTCGTTAGTGAAGCCCGATTTGGAGTCCTATACGGAACGGATTAAGGCGGAATGTTCTGCCGGCCTTTCCCACGGCCGTATGAACCTTGATGCCGGACCCTTACTGCGCATGGACCTGACCGACAAATTGTTGAAATTGTGCCAGGCCAATTCCCTGTGGCCCATGACGTTCGGGATTGCCTGCTGTGCCATCGAGATGATGGGAACCGGTATGGCCCGGTTTGATATTTCCCGTTACGGAGCAGAGGTGTTCCGACCTTCGCCCAGGCAGTCCGACCTGATGATTGTCGCCGGTACGGTGAACCGGAAACTCGCTCCGGTCTTGCTCACCCTGTATGAGCAGATGCCTTCTCCCAAATGGGTAATTGCTATGGGCAACTGCGCGATTTCCGGCGGTCCATTCAATGTAAAGGAAAACTATAATAATATCGAAGGGGTGGATAAGCTTATCCCGGTGGATGTGTATGTTCCCGGCTGTCCTCCCCGGCCGGAAGGTCTATTGGAAGGCATTTTAAAGCTTCAGGAAAAGATTACGGGCGTGCGTCATCCCATACCCCAGAACCGCCATCCGGATTTTCCCCAAAGGAAAGTCAAAGGATTGGAGTTATGATCGAGACATTTGAGGATTTCAAAAATAATGTGATGAATCTCGGGGGTGATGTCACGGAGACCGATTTTGATCAGCGGGGGTATCATCTGGACGTTGTGCTGACCGTGAACACGGTTCGAAAGTTTGCCAAAACCGCCTATGATCACGGATTTTACCTGGTTTTTGTCACCGGGCTTCATGTCCTGCCCGAGAATACGGAGGGGGTCAAAACTTCCGGACTGGAGGTGGTTTACCAGTTCGCAACGTTTGACCGGCTTTGTCGCGTTAAAGCCCGCGTGTCCGTGCCCGAGGACCTGACCGTTCCCAGCATATGCCATATCTACCAGGGGGCAAACTGGCATGAACGAGAGACCCGTGATTTTTATGGGATAATGTTCAGCGACCATCCCAATCTCGAGCCCCTTCTTCTTTGTGAAGAAGACAAAGATTTTCATCCGTTGCTAAAGGAAGAGAAAAAACTAAAATCATTTGAGGCGGTTTCCTGGCCGGTCCAACGTCCGGATAGGGCCGATATCCAGACCGAAACCTCATCCGACGTATAGTCGTGTAGATATAGATCATGCGTGAATCACAGTTTCAGGAACACAACCGATTTTTTTTAAATATGGGACCGCAGCACCCCAGTACTCACGGGGTTCTTTTGGTGGTGCTGGAGATGGACGGGGAGTATGTATTAGATCCGCAGCCGGTCTTAGGGTTTATCCACCGCATGCACGAAAAGATGGGCGAGTCCAGACCCTGCCAGGGGTTTATGCCCAATACCGCACGCATGGATTATGTGTGCGCGCTGCCATACAATCATGGATATGTTTCTCTGGTCGAGAAAAAGGCGGGCATCGAGGTGCCCAAACGGGCGGAGTACATCCGGGTGATCACTTCCGAATTGAACCGGGTGGCCAGTCATTTACTATGGCTCGGGGCATACCTTCTGGACCTGGGGGCCTTTACGCCGATCCTCTATGGATTTGACGACCGGGAACATATCCTGGATATTCTGGAAGATATCACCGGTTCCAGACTCACGTATTGTTACTACCGTTTTGGAGGCGTTACCCAGGACATCGACGACAAATTTGTGGAATCCACCCGGGCCTTTATCAAGCGGCTGCGCAAGCGCTACGATATTTACGAAAAGCTGGTGACAAAAAATATTATCTTTATCAAACGCACAGAGAACATCGGCATTATTTCGCCGGACATGGCCATTCGATACGGTATTACCGGTCCCAACCTCAGGGGGTCGGGCATTGCGTATGATATTCGAAAAAACGAACCCTACTCGGTCTATCCCGAATTTGATTTTGAAGTGCCTGTGGGAGAAAGAGGCGACTGTCTGGATCGATATATGGTGAGGATTCGCGAAATGGAGCAGAGCCTTAGGATTATCGAACAGGCCCTTGACACGCTGCCGGACGGGCCTGTCCGGTCCAAAGTTCCTAAAAATATCAAGCTTGCTCCCGGCGACTGCAATTTTGCGGTTGAAGCTGCCCGGGGAGAACTCTCTTACTACCTGGTGGGTGACGGAACCTCGGTTCCCTATCGTTTGAAAATCAGGGTTCCGTCTTATTCAAACTTAAGCTGTCTTCCGGAGCTGGGTCAAGGAATTCTGCTTCCCGACCTGGTGTCGATCATGGGAAGCCTGGACCTGGTGATACCGGAAATAGACCGATAAAATACAGAGATACACAGACCATAACCACTAAAATTTTTAGATTTTAAGCTATGGAAATCATTTCGACATTACCTCCTGAATTGATCCGGATGGTGTTCGCAGCAATCATCATCATTTCGTTTATTTTTCTCAATGCCATTATGATGGGGTATCTGGAGCGAAAGATCGCGGGGCATGTGCAGCGACGTCCCGGCCCCATGGAGGTGGGATTTCACGGCATCTTACAGTTGGTTGTTGACGGGGTAAAACTTGTGGGCAAAGAGTTGCTCGTTCCCGTGAACGTTGATCGCACCCTTTTCAGGCTTGGGCCCATTCTGTCATTCACACCGGTAATTCTGCCCCTTCTGGTGATTCCATTCAGTGAAA
>CAZDAB010000285.1:0-4802 GCA_964502855.1 uncultured Desulfobacteraceae bacterium
AATATCGAAAACACCCAGGCGAAATGAAGCGAGAAGGTCGCAAACATTACGAGGAGCAGGGTCGTCGTGACTACAAAAAACGTTCGGATTACCACGAGCATCGTGGATACAGAGATCGCCCCTATGACAAAAGTCGGCATTACGATCACTACGATCATAAAGGGCATCGGTATGCTTATCACGGCCATTGGCGCTCCTGGGATCAATGGGACATGTATGCAAAAAAACATCCAACCATATACAAACATGGAACATATTACCGCGAAAATGCACATTTAATGTTCAGATTTTGCGAACCTGGAACCGGTAACTGTTTCTTTTTTTCAATCGGAAGGTAGACAGTTTGGCCAATTATATAAAACAATTGGATTCATTATGAATTTAAAGGCATAATATTTCGGCATCATTTTTACCGAGCCACGGGAAGGGATATTTTATCCTTTCAACGGGTGTGAATTATGGCTGTTGGCAATATGAAAATTCATGTTCGTCTGCGCTACGTATTTAGCTTTGGGGAAAAGGTGTCAGGTTTCAGGTGTCAGGGTCGAGAAACTTGAAGATCTGAAACCTGAAACCTGAACACTGACACCTTACGATTGAACTCAATAACCAACAATCTTGATTTATACCCCCTTTCAACGTCTAATGGATTAAGAAAAATTTGTAAGAGCAACTTCGCTGGTATTGGTACATTTATTTTTCAATCTCAGAAAATGGTATTTGATAATCTTTGGGAAAAAATGGTATAAGAATTTTACACATTAGTTTAACATTATCTGGTTTTAAAGCAATAACTGCCAACTTTTTTAAAAAAGTAATCGTATACAATGGGAGTCGCATCATGCAGACAGCCAAACAAGAGGTAATGGAATTATTGAAAGTCCTTCCAGATGATAGTACCCTGGAGGAAATTCAGTACCATCTGTATGTTCGTCAAAAAGTACAAATAGGCCTTAAAGATGTAGAGCAAGGAAAAATATTTTCTCAGGCTGAAGTGGAAAAGCGGATGGAGAAATGGCTCGTAAAGTAATTTGGGCTCACTCTGCGGAAGAAGATCTTGATGTTGCTGCTGAATATATACATTGCGATTCCCCGGCTTACGCTGCGGCATTCGTTCACCGAATATTGAAAACAGGGCAATCTTTATAGGAGTTAGGAAAATGCATGCCAAAGATATAAAGCAAGAAGCCTATCGGCTGTTAGATAACTTACCGGATAAAGCAACATGGGATGATTTAATGTACCAAATCTATATCCGTCAGGCCATCGAAGCCGGGCTAAAAGACAGCGATGAAGGCCGAACGATTGAAGTCAGGGAAGTGCGCAAAAGATTTGGATTGATCAAATGAGGGTTCACTGGACAGAGAACGCCATTGGGCATCTTGTTAACATTTACGAATACATCGCTTTTAATTCTCCCACATTTGCCAAGAGCACGGTGGATAGAATTACCCGACGATCAGAGCAAATTGCAGACCATCCATTTTCAGGACGAAAAGTTCCGGAATACGAGGCGGATGATGTCCGCGAATTGATAGAAACACCATATCGAATCATTTACCGTATAAAATCTGATCAGATTGACGTCTTGGCAGTCATCCATGGTTCACGGCTTTTGACGGATGATCTTTAATAAAACATATGCCAATCTTAAAATTCGACTCTCTGATTTTATACCCGTTTACTCTACCTTAAAAAAAGCGGTTGAAGAAAAAATTCTCAAACCGCCCTTGCTCATGCTTTCTTTCTCTTGCTTTCTAAAAACTTTAAATGTTAAGAATTTTATCCCTTTTTTATTACCAAAACGGGACAGACCGAAAATTCGCGAAATCTTTCATTGATAATTAAAAAGAATATGAATTCTTAGACTTTGGATATTATATCCCAAGCGTTTGAAGTTGATAAATTGTGTCACGATCGAAACCCTTCAAAAACTCAAAAGATTTCATCCCTACGGACATGACATGCAGGAATGTCAGTCTCCGCCATTCTGCAATAGGTATCGCGTCAGTATTTTTCTCGTACTACAGATGATGATTGCTGTGTTTTAGCAAAGTTTCTTTAAACACAGCAAATAAACTTTATTCTTGCAAAGTTTCTCAAAACACAGTAAGCTGATTCTTAACTTTATTGATCTATCTTTAGGAGGCCGGAGATGAAGAAACGACTAGGTGAAAATCCGTTCAGAATTCATGGAGTTGTAGAGGGTGACTATTTTACCGACCGGGATGATGAGATCAAGCGCCTGGTGCAGGCACTGACCGAACCGGGGAGTAAATTGCTGGTATACAGTCCACGACGCATGGGAAAAACATCAGCTGTCATGAAGGCCGTCGACAGGGTTAATAAGAACGGTGGTCACGCCTTTCTGGCCGACCTTTCCACCGCCTCAACTGCCGTAGATATGGGTAACCGCATTCTTGCATCGGTAGCCGGAATTATTGGAAAAAAATGGAAAAATTTTGTCACTGATGTTGTTTCCCGATTGAATGTGACGGTTTCGCTGACCCCGGACCCGACTACCGGCATTCCTTTGCCCAGCATTGATATCAATCTGCGTGGCGATGAGATCGGAAAACAAAGACAAACCTTAAGCGGTATTCTGGACGCTATCAACGGAACAGCAAAGGAACGAAAGATTACCGTAGGCATCGCATTGGACGAATTTCAGGAGATCCACAAGTTTGGTGGTGAAACAGCGGAGTGGGATTTGAGAGCCTCCATCCAGCAACACGGGAATATCGGATATGTCTTATTCGGGTCCCGAGAACATCTCATTCAGCACATGATCGACAGCAAAGGGGCTCTTTATAAAATGGTGGACAAGATGCCTTTTGGTCCCATCGACCCAAGCCATATGGCTAAATGGATCGATACCCGAATGGCTGCTTCGGGTATCAAAGTTCAAGGTGTGGGGGATTTTGTTGTTCATCTGGCAGGCGCCCGAACAAGAGATATCGTGCAGATAGCACGCCGGTGTTATGACCGGACCACTTCCGGGGGTCGGGCGACGGTCGAAGATGTTGAATATGCTTTTGAAGATATTATTGCCGAAGAACATGATCTCCTATACGAATGCTGGCTTTCGCTTACCACCCATCAGCAGAATATTCTCCGTGCCGTAGCAGCCGCTGAAAAAGGTCTGACAACCCGGGAGACCCTTACAAAATTTACGTTGGGATCAAGCGGAACCGTCACCAATACCGTCAATAGTCTGATAAAGGCCAGCCATCTCATCCGGCAAGATGCCTACACACGCAGAAAGGTCACAACTCCAACCGGATACGATTTTGACAGTCCGTTTTTTAAAGGATGGGTGATTCGGCACACTTTGTCGGATATCGGTCTTCCGTAGGGAATGGTGTTCGAAAACCAAAGTAGTAGAACTTGACCTCGTCTTCACCATCGACATAACCCCTAACCCGGACAAGCCGGAACCAAACAGGATTTTTTAATAATTTAACTTCCAGCGCCATTTAACGAATAGATACTGGATACCGGATACTCGATACTGGATAAAATAAGGATAACTTCAGTTTTTACAGGCCAGCATCCAGTATCCAGCATCAAGCATCTTTGCCACAGAGGTAAAACATAGAATAATAAAAAAATTTTGCCACAAAAAGCACAAATTTTACAACTAAGAAACCTGAAACCATCCTTTTTATCAAAGTGGAACAGACTATAGACGCTATATCGGTTATTCCCGGTGGGCTTGAAATTGATGCCCAGGAGACCTTCCGCAAATTGGATAGAATTCGTAATATTTACAGTATTTTTTGATGCGAATATAACAACAAGGGTAAATGGGGAGAACCTCTGGGATCACCATAAATAAAATCAGGGAGTTATGTTAAATCATAACCCCCTTTTTATTTTCTGTTTTTTCGATACCCAACCTGCAAAGTTATGCGAGTTGCCCCTAACCTTGCCGTATTAATGGAACAATTTTTTCAGATATCATTATAACCGCTATAGGGGATACCGGAAGATCAAGCCCCTATTTTAAAAATTTACTTGTGTAACTCGTGGATTTTATACGCTCTCCGGATATTTGTAAACGTTCAAACCGATTATAGCATCCGTACCCTCGACCTTCTGGTTACCCCGTGTACTGGCGATGGTTATTGTTTTACCGGATTTAGAGGGGCCGAAGTCCTTTGTCAAATCTATCTCAATAATTAGTTTGTCGCCTTTAATTTCCCATTCTACGTTCTGCATTTCTTCACCTTCTTTCGTGTGTTAGTCTATATCAATTTAAATCGTTACTTCTAAACGGTGGGATATCATACCAATATAACTAATACAACGATATTCCTTAAGGGATAACAACAACGGCTTATAGATCTCCCACAACGCCATGTTCGCTTTCATAAGGAATGGTTGAAACAAATCAAGTATAAAGATCTCTGGAAGAGGCGCTCGAAATGTCAACCGAGTTTTGCCCCCCCTAAGCAGTCTCTGAACGAAAACGGTCTTTTCCGCCAATATCTACGCTTGCCCCGTGAAATGCGGAGCCTATTTCTCTGGGGTCAGACTCAAAATTTAACCCGCTGCCGAACTTTGGCGGGGTAATCCTCGAAATACTCCCCATTTTACTATAGATCTGCGACATTTTATCACCACTTGGCTCCATAATTTATTGAGATGTTACGGGGTGGTTGCCTTTGGGATATGGCTTCCTTTGGGAACGTTTTTGTGTTAGTCTTGATTTCAATGGTTGGAAACGATGAGTTCACACTAATTGAACGTCTCGGAATTTCTACAACTATATGATATCAATAATCTTTTAATGGCAACCT
>CAZDAB010000286.1:0-4768 GCA_964502855.1 uncultured Desulfobacteraceae bacterium
ACCTGAAGATAATATGGTATACGAATACGACTTAAACGGACGCCCGACCATTGAGCTGCCTGAGGAAAATAAATCTGTTAAAGCGGCATTTGGAATATTTGAAAAAATCATCACCTAGTGTCCATCCAGAAATGGTAGATTTTGGTTTCCGGCAAGGCCCGAGCGAGTTTTCAACCGCAGACATAGCACGCTATTTCGAGGATTGAAAACGAGCGAGAACACCGCCGGAGGCCGAAAGATGCCGTTTATGGATGGGCACTAACTAAATCTTGTGGTTAACATATGAAAAAAACAGGTTTGTTGTATGATGAAAGATACCTGCGCCACGATACAGGTCCCAATCATCCCGAGTCACCCCAAAGACTTAAGGCGATTTATCAGGGAATAAAGGAAGCGGGTCTCCTCCCTAAGCTGACCTTAATTCAGGCCAGACGGGCGGAATTAAAGTGGATCGAAACGGTCCATTCGAAAAATTATATTAAACGCTTTGAAGCTGCCTGTCATTCGGGCAATTCCACGTTTGACTATCCGGACAACCAAATTTGCGCCGAAACTTTTGAGACCGCTCTTCTGGCCGTGGGAGGCATACTGGATGCGGTAAAACTTATCATGACGGGCAAACTGGATAATGTTTTTTGTGCGGTCAGACCTCCGGGTCATCATGCCGAATATGACGCCGCCTTGGGATTCTGCTATTTCAATAACGTTGCAATAGCCGCCAGATATTTGCAAATAGAGTGGGGCATTCAACGGGTGGGAATCGTGGATTTCGACGTTCATCATGGTAACGGTACCCAGCACCTTTTCGAAGAAGATCCGACGGTATTCTATTATTCCATTCATCAACACCCGACATTTGCTTTTCCGGGAACCGGACGCGTTTTTGAAACCGGCGATGGTAAAGGGGTTGGAACGACCCGAAATTATCCGGTGTTGCCGGGTCAGGGGGATAAAGAATACCAAGGTCTTGTGGAAAGAGACCTTGTACCGGTTTTGGGCGCGTTCAGTCCTGAAGTGATCCTAGTATCTGCAGGCTTTGATGCCCATGTTGACGACGATATGTCAGATATTAATCTTTCAACAGAAGGATATTCAAGGATAATGCAAAGGATTGTCGCGCTTGCGGGAATGTATTCCAACGGAAGGCTGATTTCCGTGCTTGAGGGGGGATACTGCCTAAAACGCCTTCCGGAACTGGCCGCAAACCATGTTAAAATTTTATTAAATGCATAATATCTTTAATCCTTGGAGGACAATATGTTTATCAGCAAAACAATGACCAGAAATGCCGTCACCATTGACCCGGGCGCTGATATCTTGCAAGCACGGGAAAAAATGTCCAAAAATAACTTCCGTCACCTTCCCGTGGTCGATGAGAATAATTTCCTCATCGGAATAGTATCGGATCGTGATATCAGAAGCGTCTTGCCGTCTTCACATCTGGCTGATGACAATGGCATGGAAGAATTGAAACGGTTTTCAGGGATTAAAATAAAAAATATCATGACAAAAAATCCTATTACCCTCTCTCCTTTAGATACCCTTCAAGACGCCCTTATCCTATTGCAGAAAAAACATTTCGGAGCATTTCCCGTTATCGATGAGCAAAGAAAACTTATAGGTATTATTTCCGTCCGTGATCTTTTACGCGAATTTATCAATGTCCTGGGTTTAGAAGAACCCGGAACCCTTTTATGTATCATCGTGGAAAATAAAATCGGACAAATGAAAAAAATTGTCGATGCCATTACCGAGGAGCATGTTTCATTCGGTAGTGTTCTGGTTGCCAGATACTGGGAAAAAGGAAAACGGGCTGTTTTTCCATACCTTTTAACTCAGAATATTGCCCCGTTGAAAAGAAAACTAAAAAAAATGGGTTATACATTGCTGGACCCGATGGACTGGCATATGGATCATTTGCCTCAAAATGAGTGAAGAAAAACACAGATCAAAAGATCACGATAAATTTCCGGATTCCCCTTACAACGATCTTTATATATACTATCTTCAAGGTCGACTGAAGTCGGACAATAAAATATTCGACAACAATTTTATCGGCAACTGGCAAGAGGATGAATTCTCTTTTCTTTTCTTCTCCAAACCCTCCCGTGATGAAGTGAAAAAAATGTTAACCTCACACCCGGGTTTGACCCTTCTTGACGAATTTCATATGACATACGATCAATGGCATGGAGGCAAGATCACCCCCTTTAAGGTCGGGCGGTTCAATATCGTGCCGTCTTGGCAAAATCAATACAAAAAAATGAACTCGGGACGTAAAGAACTGCCCATTATTCTTGATCCAGGAGTTGTGTTCGGTACCGGAATCCATATCACAACACAGGACTGCCTTAAGGCCCTTGAACTGGTGTTCAGCCGGACAAAAATAGATTCCGTTCTCGATCTCGGAACAGGGACAGGACTCCTTGCCCTGGCCGCATCCCGACTGGGTTGTAAAAATATACTTGCAGTGGATTTTAATTTTTTAGCTGCAAGTACGGCATTGAAAAATGTTCGATTAAACCGGTTGGAAGATCAGATTATAATTGTTCAGGGGCGTGCCGAGGATTTTATTGACTCACCTTCAGATCTTATGATAGCAAACATACACTATGATGTTATGAAGTATCTGATAACTTCTCGTGGTTTTTATAATAAAAAGTGGTTCATTCTGTCCGGCCTGTTGCGCAGTCAGGCAAGGGATTTGCTTTGTGAGTTATCTGAAAACCCAGTCCAAATCGTAAAAAATTGGGAACGTGACGGTATCTGGCATACTTTTTTAGGAACAACACGTTGAAATTCCCTATCAATTTGCTGTGTAGCCTAAATTCTGCAAGCCTTGTATCGGCCGGATATACCCCGATAACGGGATCTTTGTTTCACCACCACAAGGCATCAATCGTGCAGCCCTATTGTAATTATAGCAAATTGATCTCTTTCGAAAAAAATTAATGCGGATTTTGTGTGAAAGGTTTTTATGGTTATCAAGTGTTGGGGATCGAGAGGCTCCATCCCCGTTTCAGGGACAGATTATATTAAATACGGGGGGGATACAACCTGCATTGAAATCAGAACCAAAAGTGACGATATCATAATCATCGATGCCGGAACCGGAATACGGAGACTCGGCAACAGGTTAATGGATGAAAAGCAATATAAGTATAATTTCATCTTCACCCATGCCCACTGGGATCATGTCATGGGATTCCCCTTTTTTAAACCGCTTTACAGCGAAAAGGCCGAACTTATGCTGTATAGATGTCCCTTTCACAGCAAATTTGTGGAAACCATACTCTCCAAGATTATGGCCCCGCCATACTTCCCTGTCAGATATTCTGAGATAAAAGCAAAGATGGAATATCTGGGAGCATTCACTACAGCGTTTGAAATAGGCTCCGCAACCGTAATACCCATTCAAATCAATCATCCCGGAAACGGCAGCGGATACAAATTTATCGAAGACGGCAAATCTTTTGTCTTTCTGACAGACAATGAACTCGGTTTTGAGCATCCCGATGGTCTTTCATATAAAGATTATCTCGAATTTTCCACAGGTGCCGATCTCCTTATTCATGATGCCGAATACACCCCGGAAGAATATGAAACGACAATGAATTGGGGCCACTCGGTATTTACCCATGCCCTTGATCTTGCCCTTGAAGCCGGTGTTGGACAGTTGGGCTTATTTCATTTAAACCAGGAACGGTCAGACCGTGAGATGGATGAAATTGTCGAGACCTGCCGGCAACGTATCGCTGAAAAAGGGAATGAACTAGAATGTTTCGCCGTGGCCTGTGAGATGACGTTCAATTTGTAACTCGGACATGGAATAGTGTATTCCAACACTTCAATTGTGAGCGAAGCGAACTAAATTGATTCAAAAAGCGGCCAGAGATCTTGCTGATGCAAAAAATGTTGTGGCCTTAACCGGCGCAGGGATCTCTGTTGAGAGCGGCATTCCCCCTTTCAGAGGAAAAGGCGGGTTATGGGAAAAATTCGATCCAATGGAATATGCCCATATCGACGCCTTTATAAAAGATCCGGCCAAGGTCTGGAGTGTTTTGATCAAGGGAATGAAAGAGATTATTGACACTGCCAAACCCAATGATGCCCACAACGGTTTGGCCAAACTTGAAGAAATGGGGATATTACAAACCATCATCACTCAGAATGTAGATGGCCTCCACCAGATGGCCGGCAATACGGATGTTATCGAATTTCACGGAAATTTTGCATGGCAGCGGTGCATGGACTGCAACCGCAGATTAGAAACAGCCAAAATCGATATATCACAAATCCCCCCCCGCTGTGAATGCGGCGGCATCTACAGACCCGAATGTGTGTTCTTTGGTGAGATGATACCGCCGCAACATCTGTATCGCTCCAAAAAGGTGGCCTCGGAGTGTGATATCATGCTGGTTATCGGAACATCCGCCCTTGTTCAGCCTGCGGCCTTCATGCCTGCTATTGCAAAGCGTGCCGGCGCAAAAATTATAGAAATCAATACGGAAAGAACACCCCTTTCACAAGGAACCAGTGATTATATCCTTATGGGAAAAGCCGGAGGAATAATGAAACGCTTAACATCCGAAATCGGCCGTTTGCTTTAGAACTTGCAACTGTTTAGCAAAGAAAGGATGAATCCATGTTACGGGCAGACCTTTATGAAAAAAGCATCCCCATAAACACTTATATTTCTTCAAGTGACTTTAAGGCCTGCGGGTTTGACAGTCGAGAAGAATTTCTGAACAAACTCCGTTCCGGACAA
>CAZDAB010000287.1:0-4759 GCA_964502855.1 uncultured Desulfobacteraceae bacterium
TCATGACTCCAAATCGAAGACCTTTATATGAATATCAGGTCTTCATTCTTGACAGTTTTTTGGCAAAATGTGAAGAATGAAGACCTGACCCTTAGGCTGTTCGGTTTTATAAAAGTCAGTGGAAGCCCTGGCTGGCCCTGACTTCTTCGATAGCGGGATGCAAAAATAAAGAATAATCAAATGCCTCTACCAGTAAAATTGAAAGACATTGTTGATGAAATGGAAATTCAATCTGATTTCCATTCATGCTACCTCAATAAAAAAACAGGTGAGATAGTAATGGTCACTGATGAGCATTTCTCCGCTGCTGAAGATGAAGAAGATATTTCTCATTATTCAGACTGGGAGCGGGATGCTATTCAAGTGGCAATAGATGTGCTTGAGTCCGAAGAAGATTATATTTCATTGCCTTCTCAATTTGACATTCATGAATATGAAATCATGGAGGAGTTTTGTATATCCCTTGATGATGAAAAATTGAAAGACAAAATGTATCGTTCAATCAAAGGAAGCGGTGCTTTCCGAAGATTCAAGGATAATATTTTTAAATATGGCATTGAACAAAATTGGTTTCAATATCGCAGAGAAGCATTCAAACGTAAGGCTATAGATTGGTGTGAAGAAAACAACATTCCATACACAGAGGAATGAAATATCTTGAACAGCGACACAACTTTTTTGAATATAATGTAAAACCGCTAACAACGCCATGCACCCAATGGGCAGGGTCATGCCTTGCATATGAAAGCCTCCGACTCGTGCAAAATTCAGTTAAAAATAGAGAGCATGACGGGTAAAGAAGGGAAGTAAAAGAAGGGAGATATATATGCTGAAACGTCTTATTCATTTTATCATGTTTGGGAGTATCGCTTTTTTTGGTTTTACACATGTTGTATATGCCGAAGCTCCGATGGTCAAGACACAGGTTCCCGGCTACTACCGGATGCAGTTGGGTCAGTTTGAAATGACTGCTCTTTATGACGGTAGGATCGAACTGGACACGCAACTTTTGAAAAATGTTCAACCTGGCGATCTGGATCGTTTGCTGAAACGTTTTTTCGTCGGAAATCCAAAGATGGCAACTTCGGTAAACGCTTATCTCATCAATACCGGCCCTCATCTTGTTCTGGTGGATGCCGGGGCTGGGAAACTCTTTGGCGACAATCTTGGCCACATTGCCAAAAATATCAAGGCGGCAGGCTATGATCCTTCGCAGGTGGATACGATCTTGATCACTCATATGCATGGCGATCACATCGGCGGCTTGAATGACGCAGAAGGCAAACCGGTTTACCCGAATGCGAACATTTTCGTTGCGAAGGCTGAAAGCGATTTTTGGTTGTCCGAAGAAAAGGCCGAGAAGGCACCGGATGAGCAAAAACGATTTTTCAACATGGCCCGTGATATCTCGTCCCAGTACCTGGCCAATGGGAAATGGCAGACCTTTGTTCCCGGGGGTGAATTGGTCCCCGGGATCCATGCGATCGATGCCAAAGGCCATACGCCTGGCCATACTGCCTACGTTGTCGGATCGGATAAACAAAAGTTGGTCATCTGGGGAGATGTGATCCATGCCTATGCTGTACAATTTGCGGAACCGAGTACTTCCATCGATTTCGATATTGACCAGAAACAGGCCGTCATGACTCGCTGTGCACTGATGAAAACCATTGCCGCCGATGGTTCATTCGTTGCTGGTATGCATTTGCCATTTCCAGGGATCGGACATATCCGGGCAGAGGGCGAAGGGAGCTATGCGTGGGTACCGATCGAGTTTGAACCGCTTCCTGAATTTTCAACCACCCCAGCGAAGGACTCGTCCTATTGAACGATCGGATATAGATTTAAAAATGGAATTTTATAATTGGTATCAAATCTTGATAAGTTTGACATATAATAATAGGTACTGTAAGAGATTGTATTATGTGAAGAGCATGGTATATTGACCAACGAAAAAATCGGTCGTTTATTTGGTATGACGTATTCCTCGATTAGCCATATCGTAAGGTCGGTAAGGTTGAGAATAGAGAAAAACCCTGACTTGAAAGAAAAATTCAACCAAATTTATTCACTATACAAGATTTGCCACCAGTACCTCGCAGACTCTGCCGTCTCGCATCGTTGGCGAAACCAGGAGCGGGTGCCCTCGAACGAACAGGATGGAAGAAGGGAGGAACTTTACGCTGCGTCAGATGGCCCATAGCCCAATTCATTAATAGATAAAATACGACAACCACTTAGCCACTCAAAATTATGCAAGATCGTTTCCTGCTGCAATATCGCATCGTAAAGCGCTTGGGAAGTGGCGCAATGGGGGAGGTCTTCCTTGCGGAAGACACACGTCTCAAGCGGCACGTGGCCCTCAAAATTTTGATGGACGACCTTTGCCGGGAACGGGAGGCCCTGGCCCGATTCCAGGTGGAAGCAGAAGCGGCTGCGCGTCTGAACCATCCCGGCATCGCTACGGTTTACGCCGTGGAGGAAACCAAAGGACAGTATTTTATCGCCATGGAGTACGTGACCGGCAAGCCGCTCAAGGATCTCATTGCTGCCGGCGGATTGGATCTTTCTACCTTTTTCAAATACTTTATCCCCCTTTGCGAGGCACTCACCCACGCCCACGAGAACGGAATCATCCACCGCGACATCAAGCCGGGGAACATTGTCGTCACCCAGGAAGGCGCGCCCAAGCTTCTGGATTTCGGGTTAGCGCGAATCCAGCGTGGACCGCAATCCACCGAACCCGGTCTTACCCAGGTGGGGACCATCATGGGATCCCCGGCATACATGAGTCCGGAACAGGCGTTGGGACACTCCTTGGACCATCGTAGCGACCTTTTCAGCCTTGGGGTAGTAATGCGGGAGGCGCTTACCGGTAAAAGGCCTTTTCAGGGAGGCAATTTTCAAGAAATTTTGGCCTCCCTGACGCGAGACGAACCCGAACCGGTTGAAACGCTCAGGCCCGATACGCCCCCTCTCCTGGCTTATCTGATAAAAAAATGTCTTGAGAAAGATCCCAATCGCAGATACCAGACCGCCCGGGACATATTAAACGATCTTCGATCCGCTGCGGCCCAAAAAAGCGCAAAAATCGTCCCCGCCCCCCTTCAGCGTCCGGCCGCTAACCACCGTCGGATCCTCGCCGTTGTCTGCATGGCTGTGATTCTTATCCTTTCTTTGACCCTTTCGGCCTGGCTCTTGTACCGAACGCAGCGCAGCCCGGCGGTCGCCACCGGACGGATTTTTAGGATACCCATTGTCGGCGTGGATAGCAGCTATTCTGGAGGTGGCGCCGCAATTTCTCCCAACGGCCGGATGATCGCATATGTCCAGGAAGAAACGCTCAGGGTGATGGACCTTGAAACAGGCGAGGAATGGGGAATTCCCGACGCGAAAACGGTGGAGCAGCAACCTTTCTGGTCTCCGGACAGCTGTTTTGTCGGCTATATCACGGATATGGGAAGATATATCCGCAAGACTCCGCCCAAGGGAGGCGGGAGCGCCTTGATCTGCAATGTCCCGGGATGGGGTTTCGCAGGCGCCGCAACATGGGGTGGGGAGGGAAAAATCATTTTCGACGTCTGGGGAGGGGATTGGACCAAGGCCATTGGGCTGATGCGAGTCTCCCAGGATGGCGGCACTCCCGAGCATATTCCCGAACTTGGTACAAAAGAAGGGGTAATCCGCCAAGCGCCCTGTTTCCTACCAGACGGGAAAACCCTGCTCTATGTTACCGTGGGAGCAAACGGATCTTCCGAACTGATGATTCGTTCAAAAGGAATTAACAGGTCCTTGGTGCGCTACGAGGGGGAGAGCATCTTTAATCCCGTCTATTCACCATCCGGTCATATCCTCTATCAAAGGGGATTGGCCGGCAATTATGCGATATGGGCTCTGCCTTTTGCCATTCATAGCCTCAAGGCAACCGGGGAAGCCTTTCTGGCGGCTGCCAAAGGGGTTTGGCCCAGCTGTGCCACGGACGGTACTTTCGTCTATCTGGAGGTGCCCGCCATAAACCAGGAAATAGTCTGGGTAGACCGTCAGGGCAAGGTTCTTTCTCCCATTGGGAAGGAACTTGCCGCAACTCAGATCGGCGGCGTTGCCTTATCACCGGACGGTGGCTTGATCGCCATGGACGCCTTCGAAAAAAGCTACGAAGACATCTGGATCATGGACACCCAGCGCGGCGTTCGGACACGACTTACCTTTTCAAAGGCAAGGGATGCAGAAGCTGCGTGGGCGAATGAAAAGGAACTCGTATTCACATCCGAAAGACAAGGCTCGAGCGAGATTTTCCGGCAAAGGTTAGATCCAGGAGCAACCGCCAAACTCTTAGTAACTGGAGCGGCCGCAAACCCAAACTGCTCAACCATCGCTGGCGCTATCGCATTTGATATGATTTCTCCCCAAACGCGCCGGGATCTTTACTATCGCCACTTTTCTTCGAAGGTTCCCACGGACAACGCACAGCCGGTTGTGTTTCTCAAAACCCCTTTTGACGAAGCGATGCCCCAAATTTCCCCCGATGGCCGCCGCTTGGCTTTCATGTCGAACCAGTCGGGAAGGTGGGAGGTATTAGTGCGGCCTTTTCCAAAAGGAGAAGGCGAATGGCAGGTATCGGTGGAAGGCGGAGGTTATCCGCGGTGGAGCCCTAAGGGAGACGAACTGTTTTTTGCCACGCAAAAAGGTCTTATGAGCGCCAAGGTCTATAGCGCTGAGATAAATTGATACAGTATTGCTCAGATAAATTGATACACGC
>CAZDAB010000288.1:0-4757 GCA_964502855.1 uncultured Desulfobacteraceae bacterium
CCCCTTTTGCCCAATTCCTGTGTCAGGCTCAAATTTTAATCCTCAAAATACTTAAATGTATTCCTGTGGTTAAAATTTTCGCGTTCCTTGGACTTGAACAAAATTGAACGTTTTTCAAAGGTCTCACGTCCTATGGGGATAAGAAAATCCGGATAAACATCTCACTCCATCCATGGCGATTACGGGCAGGCAGACTTGTAAAATTCAAATTCACCCTTGTCACTGATTTTAACGATTACCGCACATTTGATCGGATCGCCGTCTTCGGTGAAGGTCATCTTTCCGGTGATACCATCGAATTCCTTGATTTTAGCCAGAGCGTCTCTCACAGCCTTGCGGTCCTTTTCGATATTCCCCGTAATATTCCCTGAAGACTCAATGGCCTTTTGAACGATACCCAGGGCATCCCAGGTCAGGGCGGCCACATCGTCCGGCACATAGCCGTATTTTTTCTTGTATCGATCGATAAATTCTTTGGTTGCTCCTTTTGCCCCGGCAGCTGCATAGTGGGTACTGAAGAATAATCCATCACAGTGGTCGCCGCAGTGTTCGATCAACTCTGCCGATCCCCAACTGTCGCTACCCACAATGGGTTTGTTCCACCCTAATTCATGGGCCTGTTGAACGATCAAGGCCACCTCGTTATAGTACTGGGGGACAAACAAAACCTGGGCGCCTGATTTGATAATCTTCGTCAACTGAGAGCTGAAATCCACGTCTTTGGTAGTAAAGCTTTCAAAAGCCACCACAGAACCGGCACCGTTCATCTTTTCCCAGGCCTCTTTAAAAAACTCGGCAAGCCCCTTGGGGTAGTCACTGGCAACGTCGTATAAAACCGCGGCTTTTGTGTATCCGAACTCATCCTTGATAAAACCGGCAAGCACCGGACCCTGGAAAGGGTCAAGAAAGCATCCTCGGAAAACAAAGGGACGATCCTTGGTGGTGTCAGGATTTGTGGACCATGGACTGATCATGGGGGTTTTGTAGTTGTCAGCGACACCCCCCGCAGGTATTGCCTGCTTGGAGGCCTGAGGTCCGACAATAACC
The DNA here is from genome assembly GCA_964502855.1 of uncultured Desulfobacteraceae bacterium. Lineage (GTDB taxonomy): Bacteria > Desulfobacterota > Desulfobacteria > Desulfobacterales > UBA11574 > S5133MH16. The sequence goes on from CAZDAB010000288.1 coordinate 1,048, forward strand.
AGGACTTCGTCCTCGGTGATCATTTTGGTGTTAACCTTTACCGCCGATTCCGCCTTGGCCTCGTTATCTTCAATCACAAGTTCTACCGGGTACTTCTTTCCCCCGACTTCAAGGCCGCCTGCGGCTTTAATGTCTTCAAGCCACATCTGTGCCGCATACTTGGTTCCCTCGCCCACCTTGGGGATATCTCCGGTCATGGGAGCGTTGATGCCGACTTTGATTGTCTTTGTCTTACACCATGCGCATGGAGAAAAGATTAGGCCAATCACCAAACACGAAACCATAAACAACAAATCCTTTCGCATGATTACCTCCTTTCCATAATCTCATTAACCTATTGAATTAAATATAAATGATAAGCATCAATTAAATTTAGTAGCACAATGATGATTCTTTTTCAATATAATAATATCTCTGTGACTGATCATAATAGTCTTAAGGGATTTGCTTTTTCAAAACACCTGTTTTATTCTACCCTCGATATTTCTACTTTCAAATATAACGGTATTTCTCTATTTTCTTTAACCAGGGTATAATTTGAATTGAATCGTTCATCAGGAAATTCATCAATTATTTTATACGCAATTTTATGCCCTTTGGTAAATGTACTCGGCTCTATGAATTCATATCCCATATAAGACAGCCAACCTTCGGGGGCAAATTCCTTTCCCTTTTTCAAAAATGCCTTGAATGAAATCAAATCTCTTGAGGAATCTTTTCTCGGGCCCTTAATAACATATCCCTGGTCAAGCAATTCTTCCAGATAATCAAGGGTATTGATAGGTTCAACAGACGTGGGATCATTCATTGGGTCACCTTTAAACTCTATAAATCAAACCTCGCCATTTTTTTGAGCAAAAACATTTGTCCTTATTTTACAGCAGGTTATGCAGTTTCTGCAGTACGTCATCATACTCGTGGCTGCGGAAACAAAACTGCAGCTCGCTGAACCGTTCCCGAAGTTTCTTGACCTTATCAATAACCTGAGTATTGTTCTTCACCACATCATGGATCATCACGGCCAGGGCATGGAAATCCTCTTCTTGCATGCCGAACCGGGTCATCTCGGATACACCCGTGCGCAGAGCTCCGGAGGCAGTAAACCCCTCTTCATCGGTATTGGCCTGGAAGTTACAAATGATGTTGTTGGCTTCCAGCCGACTGGCGATTTCCGGACCACGGCTGTAGCCCACATCTAGCAATACCTGGTGGGTTTCGGTGAAATCGATACTCGGATCACCGATCACATCGAGTCCACAGTCTTTCAACCCCCGAGCGAATGCCTTGGCATTGGCGATGACTCTGGCCTGATATTCGTCCTTGAAATGGTTCATCTCGTAAGCGGCTATGAGAAGCCCCAGCAAGGTGCCGGGATGGTGGCTGGACACCGACCCGGGGAAGACTCGTCGAAGCAGAGCCTCCCAAAGCTCATAGCGCTCTTCGTCCTCCTGAAACCGGCCGCCTACAACGCCACGTTGTGTTCCAAAATAGGTCTTATGTGTCGATCCGGTGACCAGATCAGCCCCTTCAGCAAAAGGCTCCTGAAAATGAGGACCGATGAGTCCCAGCACGTGGGCCATATCATACATCACCACCGTGTCTATGTTTTGATCGTCTAAGAACCTGCGGATTTCGGCAACCGGTTCCTTGTGGATGACCATGCTCTTGCCAAAAATGATCAATTCCGGCCGGTATTCATCAATCAATTTCAACGTGGCCGGAACATCGATCTTATGACGGTTATCGGGCAGCACAGGAAAATTAACCGTTGCCGGGCGTTCTGTACGCGGATCCCGGGCAACATAGTCCCTGAGTGCGCCCATGGGCTGGGCGCTGAGATGTCCGCCCTTGCCGATATGATTGTTCATCACCCGGCGCATTCGGCGCGGCTCGATCTTACGGTCCGTACGATTGATGTAGTCGACCATGGCGCTAAAAACAGCGGTATTGGCCATTTGCCCGCTTACCAATCGGGTTTCTATGTTATCGCATCCCATGAACTTTCGCATTTCCTCTTCCAGCATCTGTTCGACCTGGGCGATGAATTCGGTGCCCTGGTAATAGAATATATCGGCGTCGTAGAATGCCTTCACCTTTTTATGTTCGGCGTACCGGAAGGCAGGGTCCATTACTGACAACATTCGGGCCATGGGTGAGATCGTCATCTCTGAAGGGATGAGGTTGATGCACTCTCGTTGTCGCCATCGAGTGTTCTCCACGCTCTTTTCAAGCAGTCTGAGAACCTTGGCCGGCGCATCGCCTGTCGGAAGTCTCTCAGCCGGCAGTTGTTGATCGAAGATGATCGGGCGTGAGTAAGGCGGCGCCTCGGAACGCAGATGAAACGGCACCACAACGGCATCAACCAACTTGCCGCGAATTTCAATTGTGACTCTCTCGTCCTCGACAATATCACTGTCGATGTATCCCAGGCAGATCGACCGTAACTGATGTTGTTCGGTCTGGGCCGAACCCAAACCTTCTCCCTGGATAGCCCACATAGGGATCATGGTGCCGCTGGTAACATAGCCCACATGTTTATCGTCCTTAAACACCTTTGCCCCTTCACGGGCCACGCCTCGATCCGCCACGGCAATCGGCTTGCTCACCCGGGGTAAATCTCCAATGATTGAATAATCGCGGGAGATGATTCTCTTAAATGCCTCATACTGCCCGACCAGCGCCTCACGGCCAAGGAATTCACCTTTCAGCGGCGAAAAACTTACAGCGAACTTTGCCAGGGGACAGGCAAATATAGGAATTTCCTTACCTTCGGGGTCTTGGCCCAGCTCATGGCCATAAAGCGGTAGGGCAGCTTCCAGCCGGAGTGTATCCCTTGCGCCAAGACCAATGGGTGTTGCTCCTTTTTCCACGATATAATCCCAAAGCATCGGACCGTCCTCTCCATCGGCAAAGAGCTCAAAACAGACCGGTTCACCCGTATAACCGGTGCGGGCAACCTTGACCGTGACACCGGAGATCGTCACAATGCTCACGGCGTTTCGCGTCGGCTCCGGGAGCAGACCGGACTGGATAATTTCTTCCAGAATCTCGCGCGACTTCGGCCCTTGCAGCGACAGCATGGCAATCTCTTTGGTGCGGTCGGTCAGTTCTACATTATCGAAATCTTTCAAAAGCGCCTGGAAGTGATTCCAATCCTTTTCCCGGTTGGCGCCGTTGACCACCAGCAGATACTCGTCCTCGACAAAACGATAGAGATACGAATCATCCACAGCCCCGCCGGTGTTGTTGGGAATAAAGGTATACTGAGCACCTATCTCTCTGATATCCAGTGCTTCAGCGTTGTTGCTCAAGACGTGTTGCAGAAATTTCAACGCCCCGGCACCCCGGATAATGAATCGGCCCATGTGGGAAACGTCAAAAAGTCCTGCATGCTTACGGGTGGCCAGGTGCTCCTTAACGATGCCGGTGGGGTAAAACATGGGCATCTCCCAGCCAAAGAATTCAACCATCTTAGCACCCAAATCCACGTGCCGGTCGTAAAAAATGGTTTTTAGAAGGTCGCTCATCAATCATCTCCTTTCTTTGCAAAAAAACTCTAAAGTATCAACAGATCAAAACCGCCGTAACAGGAGGTATCCTCACAAAGTTTTGTTTAATATCAGGGTTAAACCGTTTCGTCAACTAAAGGCTGAACCCCAAAATCCACCGCCTAATTTTACGAATTCCTTTATTAATAAGGTTCTATGGCA
>CAZDAB010000289.1:0-4752 GCA_964502855.1 uncultured Desulfobacteraceae bacterium
ACTTAGTGCCCTGATTTTATTGAAATTTAAAAATCAAACTGTCAAAGATCAGTCAAACAGAAAATAAGCTTCATCCAAGGCTGGAGCTATTTCGGCTGTAAGTTGTTCCAAACCAAGATCTACGGCGATCTGCATCAAATTTTCGATGAGAATTGTTGCCAGCCCCTTTTTTCTGTAATTCGGATCACAGGTGATACGGATCTCTCCCTGATGTTTGGTCCAGCCTACGGGATCGAATTGCAAAGCGCCGTTGGCCACGATATGGTTACCATTTAGGGTAACAAGGGGGAGTATAACATCGTAATCCAGGTCATAGATCCAGTTTTCAATAACTTTGGGATCGGTAACATTGTCTCTGAGGCACATTCGATCTTCCGGTGGAAGTCTCAGGAAATACTCATGCAAAATTTTCTCGTCCTCTTTTCTAAGAGGCCTGATCGTAATTCGACTCCCGTCTTTTAGAAATTCCGGTTTGGGGTATTGATAAAGGATCATATGCTATTGTTCCCTTTCTAATCCTGAAATCAGGAGAAATGAGGTTTCAGATGACGTTTCCGATCAAAAATTCCTTTATTCTTTCCTTAATTTTGCCCTCAGGCAACTCCTTTAAATAATTAAAACAATTTATACATAAACAAACAAGATCTTCATTCTCCAAGATTTCTTCAGAAGGCACCTTTTCGCCGCATAAGTCACAGGAACAGCTCAATCCATGAACGTTCCCAGCATAAACGGAATAACTTTTAGCCAGGTATTGGATTCCGATTCCATAGCAAGAACTGCCCGTTTTTCTTGTTTTCTTGCACCATTTTACTCTTGCACGGTAGGCCTTAAAAGATTCAGGTCCAGACTTGTCAGATGGATAATTTACCATTTTAATACAAATTTCCGACCCCGGTTTGATGGCTCTTTCTGACTCAAAATACATACCGCTCAGACCGCTGTTATACATTTTGGCATGATAATAGTTTTCCGTATCATAATTTGCATACATGATAGGGGCTTCATAGGCATCGCGAGAATAAGCTCTTTTTATTAATGCAGACATTTTATCCCTCCTAACTTTTTCAACACATAGGCCACCAAACCTTGCCGAGGCAAATTTCTTTGAGCCTGAAAATAGGGTGGCAAGAAAAGCACAGTGGCGCTATCCAAAATCTGGATGTTCGATTGATCCAGTTCTTTCAGATCAAGTAGCTGGGCGTCCCACATCAACTGCGGAAATATTCCCCAAAATACAGCCAAATTCGTTGCTATCTGTGTAAGATCGGAGCTTTCCAGAAAAGCCAGCAACAGATGTCCACCGGGTTTCGTCACCCGAATCAGCTCTTTAAGTCCTGCTGATCCCGTATAGTGCAGCACATTAGAGCAAATAACTTCATCAAAAATATTGTCATGAAAAGGCAGTTGTTGAATATCGCCCTGGATTAAAGGTTCAGGACCTCCCTTATCACGACATTGTTTGATCTGTTCCCAAGTGAAGTCCAAGAAACAGGCATTGCTCATGCCCATTGCCTCCGCCAGATGACCGGAACCCGAACCGGCATCCAGAATCAATCCCTTCCCGTGTAACCAGGGACGAAAAAAAGGTGCCAGGGCTTGTTGGTTTACCTGTTGATACAACGCTTCAAAGAAAAAAGACCCTTTTCCTCCATAAAATTGTTGAATTTTGTTACCAAAAATATGAACAGACATGTGATTAACATGTTGCCATTTTAAGATGATTGCTTAGTTTAATGATTTTATTGAATATTCAGATTGTTTTCAGGCAGTACTGTCGCCAGTAACAGCCTATCTGGTCACAATATACCTTCGCCTTTCGGAAACAATCAAAATTTCCTTCAACACGCTGAATGCTTCTAATAAGAGCTGTGATATCGATGGCATCATTTTCGATATATTGTTTTTTGGTATTCATCGATACATTGTCTGTTTTTACAGAGTTGGCATTTAAGCAGTCTTGATCTTTCATGATTTGAACCTAATAGTTTGCTTTATCGTAAATCGAATATAGGTTTCGTGGTAATTCCCCAAACTGTTATTTTTGATTTTTTGTTATTTTATTACGATTATTTACAAATTTGTCTATAGAGAGGAGCCTTCATTTTGATGGTGGGAACTCCTGCGAGAAGGGAATTTATCCCGCACAATTGGGAGGCATGCTGATAAGATAGATTTTTCTAGATAAGCCTATCCTTTCCACATGTCCATATCAATAATTCCTGAACCTGTAACCTATCGAACCAATTCTATGGTGTTTTGGATATTAGGCGTGCGCAAAATATTTTATCTATGGTTTTCAAAAGTTTTGAGACTATGGTTGCGTCCAATGATCCTTTTGATACTTTACCTAAAATAGGAAGAGTGGTATATTGTCAATCAGATTTTCTTATGAATCACGCTTGTTGTTCCTATATGGAAGTGTAATAGAAATCTTTGTGCCTTGCATAGGTTTTGATTGAATTTCCATTTTACCTCGAAGCAGTCTGGCTCTTTGCTTCATACTATGAATGCCCATCCGTTTTTCTTTTCTTAGGTTAGACGTTCGTTTCTGGACATTAAAACCTTTACCATTATCTTTTATACGAAGAATAATATCAGGGAAAGCTGCAACCAGTCTGACTGTCACATGGTCAGCTTTAGCGTGTTTTTTGATATTGTTGAGACCTTCTTGAACCAGGCGATACAGGTTGATCTCGGTATCAAAATCGAGACGTAAATCCTTGATTCCCGCAGAATGGAAATCAACGGTTATTCCATGTTCCTTTGAAAAATCATCACAATACTGAAAAAGTGTCTTTACAAGGCCCATTTCATCCAGAGCCGGTGGTAATAAATCATATGAGAGATTCCGGATTTCTTTAATGCATCCCCGAAGCGCTTTTGATATTCTGAATAATTTCTGCCGAATCTCAGAATCTATAGATGGCTGTTTATCAAGAAGTGTTTCGCAGTCGAGCCTTAAGGCAGAAAGGTTTTGTGCCGTTTGGTCGTGAAGGTAACGAGAAATCCTCTGACGCTCATTTTCCTGAGTCCTCATCAGTATCTGGGTAAGAATATTAATATGCTCTTCGGCCCGTTTTCGTTCGGTGATATTGCGCAAAGAACCGATAATTTTTATAGGATGTTCATGATTATCTCGCACCAGCTTTGCCGTTATCGAACAATGAGCTTGAGATTTATCTTTGTCTATCATAAGGGCTTCATAATCAGTGACTTTTCCATTTTTTATAATCTCTTTTAGAAATTCATCTCTTTTTTTCGGATCGACATATAAATCGTATAATGATTTTCCTATAATCTCTTCTCTTTTGTATAGGGAAACATCTTCTATCGAGGGGCTGGCTTCCAGAATTGTTCCATCAAGGGTTACTTCATAATAAACATCCTGAATATTTTTAAAAATATTGCGATATCTCCCTTCGCTTTCCCGTAGCGCTTCCTCTGCCTGCTTACGGGACATTATGTCTTGAAACAAAGAGATGTAATATTGTATTCGACCATGTGAGTCGCGAACCAGAGATGAACTCACCTCAATCCACACTAGGTGCCCGAGTTTGTGGATAAATCGCTTTTCATAGGAACTTTGTGCTCCAGCTTTTACCCGTTTCAACCAATCATAACAGCCGGGCAGGTCATCCGGGTTGGTAATTTCTACCCAAGTCTTACCCAGTAGTTCTTCCTCTGAATAGCCAAGAATCCTGCACAGTGTATGATTGACTTTCATAAAGCAGCCATCATTCGCTATTAAAGCCATTCCAATCGCCGCGTTGTCAAAAGTTGTACGGAAGCGTTCCTCGTTTTTCCGCAGCGCTTTCTCGGCCTGCTTGAGCTCGGTAATATCTTCGGTTACCTCCAGTGCACGAGTAATCTGTCCTCTGTTATTCCTAATGGGGTAGCTTCGTATATACCACTTTCTTCCATCTGGAGTCGTCTTCCCAGTGCTTTGTGGTTTTCCAGTTTGAACGGTCTTGACCACTGGACAGTCCGGACAAGGGTCTGTCCGTTGCGGCCAAATCTCATAACAATACCGACCTATCAAATCCTCTCGTGACACGCCGACTGATTCAAATGCAGCTCTGTTTGCCCAGATGATGCGATTGTCCAAGCTTTGTATCACGCTTTGGTACGGCTGAAGGTCAAGAATTGTCATTCGTTCAAGTTCGGAATCTCCGAGTGCCACTTCTAACTCCTTGACCCTTTGTTCCAATTCTTCATAGCTCGGCTTTTTGACCACTTAGATCGTCCTCCAATTATTACTAAATAACTAAGGCCTCGATTATAGTTATTTTTATCAATAATTAATGTTCTTTTTAAGTCGAAATAACCTTTAGCTTATAAATCTATCAATAAAAAGTCATAGTTGTGAAAGGTTGTAAATGAAGGATTGTATTCATTTTTATAGGGGAATATCCCTATAAAGATAGGAAAAATAGGGGTTTGTCCCGGATTATTAGTTTAACTAATTTTTTAGTTTTTTTTTAGTGGCGAGTATTAAATGTATGGCAAAAAAATATTTCAATTTTCAAGAATTGAAGAATAATAACCGAAATCGATGATGGCATATCTTGATGCGAAATCCGATAAACTAACACATATCAAATTTGAACTGTAAATATCAAGCAAGGATCGTTTTTCAGATATCGTTTTCATATTTCGAGCAAAGTTTAAAATGAATATCTGCAATGTATCTGTAACGCTGAGTTCACCAGCGCGGTAGCGCCGGGTGAAACGACTTGTTGGACTTTTTAA
>CAZDAB010000290.1:0-4727 GCA_964502855.1 uncultured Desulfobacteraceae bacterium
GCCTAAAATACAATTGCCTTGAACCTGATGGGTGACTGGTGCGGATCAGCATATGATACCGAGAACCGATAAAAACGAAATAACGGGTGCAAACCAGGACGAAAACAAGGTGGCGCTGTTGGGAGTAAAGATCAAGAAAAAATTACCAGTTTTTTTAAGGGAGAGGTGTTTTTTTACTTGACCGACCCTTTAATGGGTGACCCGGTTGTCTTCCCTTTTACACACGGTTGGCCGGGTTGCTCTTGGGATCATCGTACCACGTGAAATAGGTCTCGGTGCCCTTGCGGCCCGAATCGACCAGCGCCTTTTTCCTGGCGTCGGTTATCTTGAATTCCGTGGTCTTGACCCCCAGGGTATCGATGTAGATGGTGCGCTGCCAGTCGTCGCCGTGCAGGTGATAGTTGGCCTGGGCATCCATCAGGGTTTTGAGCAGGTTGCGGGTATAGTCGAAAAAGTCATCGATGGCTTCAACCACCGGTTCGGCCTGGTCGCGGAACATCGCGATTTCCCTCTCTGAATCCAGGCGAAATCCCAACGTTTCCTTGTTGTAGATGTACGAACTGATGTCGAGCTTTTTTCTTTTTAGCCCGGTGTTGTGTTTTTTGTAGTAGTCGGTTACCACGCCGTGACTTCTGAGGTTTTCGGTGTCCAGGTAGCGCTGTCGATCGAACAGCTTGACCGGGTAGTTGTCCAGCACGCCGCCATCCACGTAAACGTCGCCCCGGGGACTGCGCCGGGACGCGAAAAAGAGCGGGATCGACATGGAGATGCGCACCGCGTCGGCCACGCACATGCGTGGGGTGTGCTCGTGGGAAAAAACTTCTGCGAAATGCGTGGAAATATTGGTTCCCATGAAATACATGTCCCGAAATCCCTTGCGGGCTTTCTGCTGCTGAATCTGGTCAAATGTCACGTTGGGGTTGCCGGTCTTTTGAGCAATCAGTTCGCCGATCCATTCCCGGAAAAAATCGCCCTTGTACCAGCCGAACTCCGACAATAGGCGATCAACGTCCCGGAACAATCCGAAGTCTTCGTCCATGAAGTTTTCAAAATTCATCTTTTTGAGGATCTGCTGGGTTTCGGCAGGAGTGTAGTTGAGTCCCACCAGCACGGCATTGATCGCCCCGGCCGATGTGCCGCCCACCCGGATGATGTCGGGCAATATCCCCTTTTTTTCCAGGACTTGCAGCGCTCCCACATAGGCGATGCCTTTTACTCCGCCACCTTCGAACACCAAATTGCGAAAATGATACGCCATGGTTCACCTCCTTTTTTAACCGAGAATTTCTAAATTTAAAGAAAGAAATTCTACCAATAATTTCAGTTTTCAGGCAGGTACGTTTAAAAGAAACTTTTGAATATACGGGCGCAAGATGAACAGCACAGAAGACTGTTCAGTTGTGCATTGGTTATCGGGCATATAACCACAATTCGTAGTTTGATGGAAATTCTAAGCTTTTGATATTATATTTAAAAATATTTTTTTGCAATTCGAAATTTGACACCAATCATTTTCGACTCTTCACATTGTATCAAAAAACTTTCAAGAATGAGGACCTGACCCGGTTGTCTTTTCTCAATGTTAGGAATATGCCTTTTTTGATCATGTGATCCGAACGGACGCTTCAACGGCGAGGCTTTGCCGAGTCCGACTGCAAGCGCAATGTTGGGCATGGCTTAACAATCAGCTATTTCTTATTGAGAGCTATTTAAAAAACCTCGTTCTAAAGCTATTTGCCTTGCCAGGTAGATTTTTGCCAAACTCTGATAAGGAACATCTTTTTTGTTTGCGAGTATTTTGAGTTCTGCTAACATATCCTCTGGCAGGCGAATCGAGATTGATTTGAGGGACGGTTTCAGTTTTGGAAATGAAGCTCTCTTTAACTTTTTGGAATCAAAATAATCAAGGGGAGAATGAGTAGCCCAAAACTCCCGCTCTTCATCTTCGTTTTTGAACTTCGGAATTCGTTTATCCGCTTTTTTCATAAAACTTTTTTTCCTTCCGGTTCATATCTCTTGCAGATATAACCCTAAGTAATTTTTCTCGTTTTGTAAAAATGATAGTAAGAAGCCGGCCTGCATCGGTCTGGCCGAATGCTGCCCATCTTTTTTCCGGAAGTGAATGTTTTGGATCATCTAAAATAATCAACGGCTCATTAAAGAAAATTTGTTCACATTCCCAGTTTTGGACCCGGTGTTTGAGCAAATTCTTATCTATGTTACCCTCATCCCATTGAAATCCGGTAAATTGCTCTAAATCATTTTTCATAATGCATTATTGTATATTATTGCCATATACAATTCAAGTTTATTTTTGATATCGAATCAACAGGAATGAAAATTATTGATGCCCAACCACCTCTTTACGGTGAGGGGACAATTAGCCAATCGCACCCCTCCTCTGTAATTGACAGTTGATGCTTGTGTCCGCCAAAAAGGTGTTCCTGTTCTTCCGTCTGTCGCTGCAATCCCAAAGAGTACAATTCGTCCTGGATTGCCTTTGAATACTGCAACGGCCGAAAATACACGTCTTGATAGGACAGTTCTTTGCTTACGGGTTGCTCCAGGAACTCTAGGATGTATTTCTTTCCGTCGCCGCCAAAGACGATATCTCCGAGTCGGGTCACCAGCATTGAAATGTCCATTCCATTATCAACAAATCCTTCCTTTCTCCAGCAGATCTCGTAGATACTTGGTCGACTGAATGCAGGCTCGATCACCGCAACCCACACCGCAAACTGCTTGCTGTCGGGAATCCGAAACAATGTTTCCGTGACGGCGTTGTCAAAGTGTGAAATAAGTTGGGCACAAATGTGCCGGGCGGTGCATTCTACGAATTCGGCCCTTTTTTCATGTAGGAATGTTGGTATCAGTTCGTGGACTGGTTGGCCGTTGATGATGTTCTGTCCGTGGTGAGCGACCGCGAATGGTCGATAATTAGCGGGAAACACTTTTTGAATGTTGGTCTCCGCAACGGTAGCGGTAGCTCCAGTACCGACTGATCTTTGACCGTCGGCGGTAATCAGGATGTGCGATCTTCCTCGCGCACCAAGCAGAAGCGTCATGGCGACCTCCTATCATGAGATGTGCCGGTCATTGCAGAACTAGTATTATACGACCTAAATATTTTGGCAAACACGTCTTTCAAAGACGCATAAGACTTGAAACAAATTATATTTTCATATCATAATTTCAATTTAGATTCAATATGTTATATTTAAAACTAAAAAAGTGGTACAGTATTCTATGCGGCGACGAAATGACATATAATACTCAAATGAATAAAAACATTTTTGCGATAAATCTTATAGGCGGTCCGCAAGGCTTTTTGCCCTTTTCACCTCTATTTAACAGTTGAGCAAATATTTTTTATCGATCGCGGGGCTTGTTACTCTTTATCTGGTTTATGGGAATGGTAGCGATAAGAATAAAGGAAACTTAATTTATACTGCAACAGGCATGCCAGAAAACAACTTATTGGTACCTATGTTGAGTAATTTTCAAGTTTGCCGCCCCGGAGAAATAGGCTTCGCCCCAGTTAAATAGGCTGCGCATTCAACGGGGTAAACATTTCACAGGGCAGGCAGATACAAGGAAGATGTTGTGTCGCTATAGTCGTCTATGCGGAACGGCATCCGACGCAGTAGATGCGGTGAAATTGGAAATCCCGTAGGGTTTCAAATTATTGAAATTCAAAATGCCAGAATACCTTAAAAATATTGTTAAATTAACCATTTCAAAAATTTGAAACGCTCAGCTTAGGTGATATTAAATATATTTTAGTTTTCCAGTATGTTGGAATGCACATTTTTTTGTGCAGTATGCACAATTTTATGTGCACTCAATAGAAAAATGCAAATGTACGATTTGCTTTCAAAGAGGTATTTCAAGACGCGGTATGCGGGTGCAAGACCCTATTTGCCACAGATTTGGATAATTTTTTCCGCCACCTGCTTGGGGGTTAATGGGTCCGTATCAATATCGCGAAACTTTGGCCAACCTGATTTCTCCACAATTTCCGGAATGGGCATGGGTTTTTTAGTAGATTTAAGAAAATGTTTGACACATATTTGCTTGTGCTTTATATTCCAAATAATGAATATACTGAGGCGTTATGAAATATTTTATAAAAGTCATGAAAGCGTTATCTGATCCCAACAGAGTAAAAATTGTAAAATTGCTCCAACAAAAGAAGATGTGCGTTTGCGAGCTTCAGGCGGTCTTGCGGATCTCCCAGCCAAATGTCTCCAAGCACCTTAAAATACTCGAAGAGTCGGGACTGATCGAATCTCAGAAAGATGGGCTGTGGGTCAATTATTTTCTGGCTGACGGTAACCACAGCCCCTATGTCGCGAGCCTTCTGGGGAACCTGAGGCATTGGCTGAATCATGATCCGGAACTTGCTGATTTGATCAAAAAGGCACCGTTTGTAAACCGGGAAGAAATATGTAAACCATAATCTTTTTGATTTTATAATATAATAATATGTAAATATTGGCATATTATATATGACGGTTTCGTAAAAAGTCCAACTTCTTCGTTGTGCTGCATTTCGTAATCATTCAACGTACGACAAGTACTCCTCATGATTACAAAATTTGCACGCCTTGAATTTGAACTTTTTACGAAACCGTCTAAATCGGACTTTTTACGAGTTCATCATATATAAGTTTAATATCAATGCCGTTGAATTAAGGTTTTGATAAAAATTATCTCTTGTATTTTTG